>JAFEGV010000080.1 GCA_018239665.1 Verrucomicrobiota bacterium
GAGGTTTTTTATGGCTCCACAATTCACGGAAAATGTTCGCGAAGCCCTAGAGAAGGCCTTTAGTTATGCGCAAGAACATCAACATACCGAAGTGGGAGAAAACCACCTCCTATTAGGTTTTTTAGAAGATCCCCAAGGGTATTTTTCAACGCTGTCCACTTCGCTGAATCTCAATGCTACGGCGCTGCCGCAGCAGATCAAGACAGCTCTTGCAAAAGTCCCCACTTTCGCCGAAGCCTCCCAAGCTCCTACGGTTTCTTCCCAATTGCAAAGCCGGATAGCAGAGGCGCAAGCAATCGCAAAAAAATGGAACGACACCTACTTAAGCAGCGATCATTTTTTCTACGCATTCTGGCAGTCGGGAGGAGAGCCTTTTTCCACCTGGAAAAAAAAATCCCCTCTTTCTCTTAGCGAAGTAGAAAAAAAGATCAAACAAATTCGAGGAACGACCCGTATGGACTCCCCTACTGCAGAATCCAGTGTTCAAGCGCTAACCAAATATTGCCGCAACCTGACCTCTCTTGCTAAAGACGGCAAGCTCGATCCGGTCATCGGCCGCGACGAAGAGATCCGCCGAACAATGCAGGTATTGAGCCGCCGCACTAAGAACAACCCCCTTCTCATCGGAGAGCCAGGCGTTGGAAAAACGGCCATTGCCGAAGGCCTTGCCCTGCGCATTATTCAGGGAGATGTCCCCGATTCCCTCAAAGACAAGCAACTCTTCGTCCTCGATATGGGAAGCCTCATTGCTGGAACAAAATACCGTGGAGAATTTGAAGAGAGGTTAAAAGGGATCCTCAAGGAGATTGAGGAGAGTTCGGGCAAAACTCTGCTTTTCATCGACGAGGTCCACACGCTCGTCGGCGCAGGCGCTGCCGAAGGCGCCATGGACGCCGCAAACCTTCTAAAGCCTGCGCTTGCCAGAGGATCGTTGCACTGCATCGGCGCAACGACCCTCAACGAATACCAAAAATACATCGAAAAAGATGCTGCGCTAGAGCGCAGATTTCAAACCGTCTTTGTCCAAGAGCCCTCCGTCGACGACACCATTGCGATCTTACGCGGCCTGCGCGAGCGTTATGAGATCTTTCATGGCGTCCACATCACAGAAGGAGCCTTGCATGCTGCCGTCCTCCTCTCCAACCGGTACATCACCGACCGCCGCCTTCCCGACAAAGCGATCGACCTGATCGACGAAGCTGCCAGCATGATCCGTATGCAGATCGGAAGCCTCCCTCTACCTATCGATATCAAGGAACGGGAACTTTCCGGCATGATCGTCAAGCAAGAAGCTCTCAAGCGGGAAGATTCTCCTAGCGCTGTCGGAGAAGCTAAAAAACTCGAAGGGCAAATTGCAAAAGCAAAAGAAGACCTGAGCGTCCTGCGAGAACAGTGGAACCAGGAAAAAAAGCTGATCCAATCGCTGAAAGAAAAGAAAAACGCCCTGGAAACACTCCGTTTCCAAGAAGAAGAGGCAGAGCGCGCCGCCGACTACAACAAGGTTGCAGAACTGCGCTATAACGCCGTCCCTAAAATGAAAAAAGAGCTGGAAGAGGCCCAAAAGACTTTAAATGAAAAGCCCAACCGCCTTCTTCAAGAAGAAGTCGATGAACCTCTCATCGCTCAAATTGTTGCCAAATGGACCGGCATCCCCGTCAATAAGATGCTGGGAGGAGAAGCGGAACGCCTGCTCCATCTCGAAAAGATCCTTTCCGAGCGGGTCGTCGGCCAACCCTTTGCCATCCAAGCGGTCAGCGAAGCGATCCGCAGGTCGCGCGCCGGCCTCAACGACCCATCGCGCCCTGTCGGCGTCTTCCTCTTCATCGGCCCCACCGGCGTTGGAAAAACGGAGCTTGCCAAAGCCCTTGCCGACCAACTCTTCAATCAAGAAGAAGCGATCATCCGCGTCGACATGTCGGAATACATGGAAAAGCACAGCGTTGCCAAGCTGATCGGATCTCCTCCCGGCTATGTAGGCTACGAAGAAGGAGGACAGCTTACCGAAGCGCTCCGCAGAAGACCTTATGCTGTCGTCCTCTTCGACGAGATCGAAAAAGCCCATCATGACGTCTTCAATATCCTCCTCCAAATTTTTGACGACGGAAGGATTACGGACAGCAAAGGCCGCATGGTCAACTGCAAAAATGCTCTGTTCATCATGACATCCAATTTAGGATCTGAGCAGCTTCTTGAAAAAATCCGCACCCATTCTCCCGAATGGACGAAAGACGCTGTGTACAGCATCGTCGAACCGATCTTAAAAGCCCACTTCCGGCCGGAGTTCTTAAACCGCCTCGACGACATCCTCCCCTTCCTGCCGCTTCAAGAGCGCGACATGGAAAAGATCGTCCTGATCCAACTGAACCGGGTGGCCAAACGGCTGCTTGAGCGAAGCATCCACCTCGAATGGGACAAAGGAGTCTTAAGCTACCTCGCCCAAAAAGGATACGATCCATTTTACGGCGCCCGTCCCTTAAAGCGGTTGATCCAACAAGAGGTCGTCAACGTCCTCTCTACAGCCCTTCTTAAGGGAGAGATCAAAAATGAACAGACCATCCTCCTGACCCTGCAAAAAAGCAAAGACGGAGAAGAGACTATCTCGTTTAAAGCGAACGGAAAATCAAAATGAAACAATGCAAACGGGCCATATTGCGCCTTTCCCTCATCATCGGATGCGCCGTAGGGCTCTATTTTTTTGCGGAAAGCCAAACCAAGGGTTTCCGCTATTACCATCTCATTTCCAATCTGCCCAACGAACCCCGTTGGGAAGTACCTCCTTTAAGCAACGAAGAGATGGCCCGCATCAACCACCTGCTCGAACAACCCTTTACCCTTCTGGGATCGGGAGGATGGTGCCATGCGTTTCTCGGCCAGGACCAAAAGACAGTGATCAAATTTTTCAGGCACAGCCATCTCTATCCCCAGAATATCCTCCGCGACTTCTCCTTTAAAAAACTTCTATCGAACAGTCCTCCCGACAACTACCTTCCCTACTATTTTCACCCGTTCAACTTCACAAGCTGCACGTTGATGTACACAAAGCTAAAAGAACAATCGGGGATCCAGTACGTCCACATCAATAAGACAGAAGGAGTCCATCCGACCGCCACCCTCTATGACAACATCGGAATCAAGTACACGATCGACCTCAACAAGACCGAGTTTATCGTCCAAGAGCGCGCGGAGCTGATCTTTCCCCATATCCAAAAGCTCGTGAAGAAAAAAGATATCGCCGGCGCAAAAAAAGCGATCGACGACATGCTCGATTGCATCCTCTCCATCTATAAAGAAGGAGTCCGGGATGCCGACCACGCGCTGCGCAACAATTTTGGCTATGTCGGAGACCGCCCAGTGACGATCGACTTGAGTTCTTGGGTGCCCGATGAGACGATGAAGATCCCCGGCAATTACAAAAAAGAGCTCGTGGTCAAGACGCGCAGACTGAGCCGCTGGCTTAACAAATATCATCCTGAGCTCTACACGTATCTCGAAGATCGCCTCTCTGAGATCATTGAAAATGGGTAAACCTTCTTAAGAGATTGCTTCTTAAGGGATCTCTTTAAAAAGCTGCTCTTGCCGTTGTTTCCTCCTCTCCGAGTAAATATGGAGAAGGATCCCTCCCATGATAAACCCGGCAGCGCATAATATTCTCCAATCGACGGGCTCATCAAGGAACAAATAAGACAAGACAAGGGAAATGATCGGAACCCAAATTAATCCTAAGGAAGTCACGGAAGGTTTTAGTTTTATGCTCACGTGGATCATGGCCCAATAACCAACCGCAGTCGCAATGCATCCTGCATACAACAGGGATGCCAACGTAGGCAGGTTCATGTGCGGTGGAACTAAACGTTCTCCTTCAAAGCATGCCCAGGCATATGTGCACAAGGTAGCAAACAAAAGTTGCCATGAAAGCAGTTGGAGCGGAGGACGGTGCCACTTCATATGGCGGGCAAACATGATCCCAATCGCCCAGCATAAGGAAGCGACCAACATTGCTGAATCTCCGATCCAAATCTTCTGATGCCAGTTTAGATACCAGGGATTAACAAAGAACAGCACCCCTAATATCCCTAAGATAAAGCTTGTCCAGTCCAATCCTACCAATCTGCTGCCCCAAAAAAGGGAAAGAGGAATAACCCAGACCGATGTTGTATAAATGAGGAAGCTCGCCTTTCCAGCGCCAAGAAGAGAAAGCCCATAATTGGATAAAAATAAGGTCAATGCAATTTGAAAAAAACTGACAATAAGAACAACCGGAAGATCTTTGACCCTCGGAAAAACAAAATTCTTGCTGCAGATGACGATCAAAAACATGGTCCCGGTCGCAAGAATGAAACGAAACAGGATAAACTGAGTTGAAGAGATATGTTCCAGACCGATTTTACAAATAGGAAAGTTCATTCCCCAGATCAAGATCAAGAGGACAAAAATGATGAAGGGACTTTTGATTTTCATCGAACCTATCCTTGTTTTTCCACAACCATTGCTAACACCGCTTCTTCTGCGCCAGCGGAACTCGCCGCTTTGATCCACTTTTCCTGATAATTAACGAAAGGATTCGTGATCACACCGTCAAAAAAGGATGGGTTTTCATAATTGGACTCGTTGAGAAAGCAAACAAATCTGCTCCCTTTGCGCATGTGCTTGTCAAGGCAAACGCTGAGCACCTTGAAGATCAGATCGGAACTTTGATCGATACGTACTGGGATCGGCGCCGACGCTTCTTTAGGAAGGCGGTGGGCGGCATGGACTTTTTCATACTGCGCTTCTGTGATCTGTCCTTTTTGCTTGAGCTGATGCAAAAACCTTGGCAGGTCTTTGCGATGCCCTTGTTCCATCTGCAGGCAAAAAGCTTCGAGGTCCTCGTCGGAATACTTGATCTGAGACAGTTCTGGCAGTTGCTTTTCAATCAGTTGGTGCAATTGTTTTTCTTTGCCGAGGGCCATTGTAGCAAGGCCATGGTGCTCCTTGGAGACAGAGCACTGAACATCCCGAAGATCCCTGCCGAGCAAAATGGCATCAAAGGTCCCAAGCTGATGAAGCCCTTCCTGCCACGGTTTTTGAATGACGGTAGCTTTTGGATCGCTTGCGGCTCTTTTAGCCAGAGCCTGATCAGGCTCGATAATCGTGTGACTTTTAGGACGCAGCTCCTGGATCAGTTTGGCGGCAATGCCTGAAGTGAAATGGATTTCCAACACATCTCCGGCAGGATGCAGCATGGCGACAAGCTCCCCTACCGCCTTCTCTTCCCAAATCTTGTCCATATGACAACTCCTATTCCCAAAAAGATCTAATTTCTTTATACGTGGAAATTATTAATAGAAATAGGGTGTTTATGAAAAAATCAGAATTTACTCATTCAGAATGCCAAGAATTACCAAAAATTAAGAAAAAAGCGCTTGTTTTAACAGATCTCCATTACCAGACCTCAAAAACATCCCTGCTGGTCTTTGATTTCGAACCTTTTTCCTACAACTCAATTGCCAAGCGGCTCAACCGAAGCCAAATGCAGTCCACCTCCATCGATGGAAAAGAGGTCTATATCCTCGATGATTTTTTTACGGAAGAAGAGGGAAAACAAGTCAGGGATTTTTCTGCGCAAGCAACTTTTAGCCGCAACAGTTACGGAAGCCCTGAGGCAATTGAAAATGGAGAGAAGCCCGCCCGTTCTATGGACGGGAAGGAACGATGGCAATTTTTTTCCCATCCGCCCGAACCGATCTTCGAGATCTATAAACTGTTTGGCACTCTGGCCGACCGCCTTGGCGCCGAGATCACAACGCTGCCTTGGGAACTTTGCGATCCGGCCGGCCACGGCTCTCCATCGGTCATCGGGAATTTTGTCGAAGAAGCATCGCATGAAAGCATGGAGCTAGGCAAGCACCAGGACAGCAATCCGCAAAAAGGGCTCCCCTTCGCCATCCCCATCTTATATGCGCCAGAGCCTGCGTTCCACCCTCAAAGTTTTCCAAATGGAGAAAAAGGATTTCCTTGGATCGTCTCCGTCATGCTCTATGTCAACGCAGAAAACTACCATCAAAACTACTGCATGGGAACGGCTTTCTATGGAAGCGATCAGTGCGTGGCGATCCGATCCGCCCCCAACAACATGCGCCTGGTCATGTTCGAAAGCGACCTCTTCCATACGATCGAAGAATCGCGCATTCCGGAAGGGGTGAAGACATGGCGGGTTTCCTACGTCTATAAACTCATCATCAACCCTCGGAAAAAAACAGAGAGCATGAAGCAGAAATTTGCCCAGCTCTCGGCAACCTTGCGCAATGTCCCCGACCCTCTAGCCGATTTAGAAATTTAGAACGTGCTGGAATGGTAGGAGACCTTGTCCACGCATTGCTGCGGATCGAACTTGATCACGACAGTCAGCGTTTTTTGGGTCTTTGCCCGAGCTCCTGCGCTTTTCCCATACCCTGCCAAGATGAGCCAAATGCCCCCTTCATCGTTAGAATAGGAAACTTCCGACGCGATCTTGTCGTAGATCCACGTTTCGGCGCCTTCCTGGTCCTTTGTAACGATGTTCGGCGAACCTAAAGCAGTTGCTACCGCGCCTTGGTCCATTCCTTGACGGATCTCTTTTTGGACAATGCCAAGGGTCATCGAGCGCTCTTGAGCGGAGTGGAGCTCGGATGCATGGTCTGAAGCTTTAGAGCAGCTGGCAGCTGATAGAGCGATCGCGCTTAACGCTGTGAAAAGGGCTGCTTGATAGAACATAGTGATCTCCTAAATTTTTTCTTCCTGAATGAACAGGCCTTTCGATACTTTTGTGAAAAATTCCTGATAATATTCCATGTCGTAAATCGGGTGGACTTTCATCACGCGCCCAAAATTATCGAACAACTTCTGTTGAAAATTGACACGGACGCGGGTCTCATCGCCAAACTGGGTGACATTGGCAGAGACTTCCACTAAACAGTTCTTTTTCCATCGCGCATCCCGATTGGAGGCCATCACACTGAAGAACCGGGACCACCCGTCTTCCACATCGACATCTTTTTCGGCTGACAGCAGACCAAGTTCCAAATTGGCGTGCTTGACGATGAACGCATCGTCTTGCAGGACATTGATCATCTCTTTGATGACAGCCTTGGCGTCGCGCGCGGCAAATGTGCGGGATTGGATCTCGCGGATCTGCAATTGAGAAAGCGGCTCGTCGGAACTATTGTGGCATCCCGTGCAGCAAAGCGCTAAACTAAAAAAAACAGCGAAGAGAAGAGCAAAATTCAGGGTTCTTTTTCGATTAAACTGTCGCAATGCAACAGATTGGGTTTTCATAAAAATACTCCGAGAGAATAAAATCGCCCTCAAATAATATTCAAAGCCAATTAAAACTGAAACAAATTCACTACAACTTAGAATTAAATAAAATTCTTGCAATCCCTCATTACCCCTATTACAATTAGCCGTTACTTCCAAAAATTGAGAAACTCTATGCTAAAGAAAACCCTGTTTCGCTCATCGATCCCCTTCTGGACCGCCCTGCTCCTATTTAGCTTGGCCCTCGTCCAGATCGACCGGACTTCCTTCAAGCAAAACGACCTCTTTAACATCCGGCATATCCTGCCTAATATCTCAGCAAATCCTAAGTGGGAAGTGGCCCGTCCAACTCAAGAAGAGCTGGCCAACATCGACAAGATCCTCGAACAATCCTTTCGCTACTTGGCAAAAGGCTCCCATTCGTTTGCATTTTTGAGCGAAGACGGCCGCTATGTCCTTAAGTTCCACCGCTACCCCTCTCACCTGCGCGTTTTGCCTTGGCTCAACCGCCCCTTTGCCTACCAATTCAGTCAAAAACGGATCAAAATCAAAGAATATAATCTCAAAAAGCTCGATTACAACTTAAGCAGCTACAAAAACAGTTTTGAAGATTTGAAGGAGGAGACCGGACTGATCTATGTTCATACGAACCCCTCGACGAGCTTAAACCGATGCGCGACGATCATTGATAGGACCGGCAATACCTACCGGATCCCCTTGGACAACGTGACGTTTGTCCTCCAGCACCGCGCCGACCTGCTCTATACAACCTTGGACCAATTGAAGAAGCGCCATGATGTCGAAGGCTCAAAAAAAGTCGTCTCCGCCATGGTCCAGCTTTTCGTCAGCTGCTGCCAAAAAGGCTACGTCGACGAAGATCCTATCCTCCGCAAAAATTATGGGATTATCGGAGACCGGGCCATCCATATCGACATCGGCGACATGGTCTACCGCGAAGATGTGAAAAAGAGGGAAAATTATATTCCGCACGTCAAAGAGATGACCGAGAGCTTGAGAAAAAGGCTAGTGCGGGATTATCCTTATCTCTTGGACCACTATCAGGAAGAGATCGATTCCCTCTAACCTTTGAAGAACTCTTTAAACTGAGATTGGAGCGAAGATGGAACGACCTCTTCGATTCCCGACTTGTCATACATCAGAAAATAGGTGCACGCGATCATGATCCCAAAAGCCGGGCTAAAGAGGGTAATAAAAAGCGATAGTCCGCACACGAGCGATCTCTTGATCGTCAGCCACATCCGCGCGTTGAAAGCGTTGAGAAAAGGAACTTTAGATAAGGTCGCCAATTTCAACATCCCAGTGACGACGAACAGAACTGCAGCATAGAAAAACCAGAGGATGTCGGCTGTCAGCAGGAGCAAAAAGAAAAGACGGGCTGTGAGCGAAGAAAAAAAGCGGTCTCGCCGGCCAAGCTGAGTTTGATGGATAGCGGCTTGAGGCTCCTCGCCCTCTGTTGCCTCCTCATTTAGAAATTCTGGAGAGAACTGCCCTTTCTCCATCTCATTTCTGTCGTATTCAAAGATGTCGTAGATTGCCATCGAAAACCCTATTTTCTATGCTTAACCTTGTTAAACCCATTTAATGCAGCGATCCGATACCCTTCGGCGTAAGTAGGGTAATTGAACACTTGATCGATAAAATAATCAATTCGCGCATTAAAGCTCATAGCGACCTGTCCGATGTGGATCACCTCGGTAGCAGCACGGCCGATGATGTGGATTCCTAATATCTCCAAAGTATCGGCATGAAAAAGGATTTTGAACATCCCGGGATCGTTGCCAGAAATTTGATTGCGAGCGATCTCGTAATAATACGCTCGTCCAATTTCGTACCGAAACCCTAATTCTTTGAGCTGTTCTTCAGTATAGCCGCATGAAGAAATTTCTGGAATGGTATAAATTCCGATCGGATAAAATGTCGGGAAATGGTGGGTTTGCGCGCCAAAAGCATGGCGCGCGGCAAGCCTGCCCTGCTCCATGCTAGTTGAAGCTAGCGCCGGCGCTCCAATCACATCGCCTGCAGCATAAATGTTGGGAACAACAGTCTGAAACAGCGCGTTGACCGGAATATATCCCGACTTGTCGAC
>JAFEGV010000081.1 GCA_018239665.1 Verrucomicrobiota bacterium
ATTCAGATAGGCGCCTCGATTGCCTCTGTCGAAAACCAAGTGGGCAAACCCTACAAGATCCACTCCAAAGGGGGCAACAAAGAGGAGTATGAGTACATCGAGCGGATCGACATGGGCCAATGCCTCGTCTCGGAAAACCACTACTACCTCATCGTTGTCAACGGTCAAGTCACGGGCAAGTACATCAAACGGGAAAAATCTCCCTCCTATGACCTGATCTACATCGAGGACCCAAACCATCCTTGCTATCATTGATCACAGCTTCCGGCACCTTTGTTTAACGAGGGAGTTTGCAATTCCCTCTATTTGAAACCTACTCAGTAAAAAGTTTCAGTCGATTTTCTAATTCTTTTGAGCCGATTTTCGTTCCAATAACCAGAAAATTGACGAAAATTATGACTGAGATAGGTTCTAGCCTTTGATCTTGTAGTCGTCTTCCGGATAAAGAACCAATTTGAGCACGGCGCCGATCACGATCAGGGCAAAGCCGATCATTGTCGACATTTCAATCGGAGTTTTCCAGATCATCGTGTCAAGAACGATGCTGAATATGACGCCGCAGTAGAGGAACGTGCTGACGAGCCTAAAAGGGGCAAAATGCGCAGCCCAGCTCATGCAGGACTGATAGCAAAAAGAAAGAAAGCCCATCAGAACCAGAAGGGCAACGATGTGCAAGTCTAAATGTCCCCAGCTCTTCTCAAAAGTAAACAAGGTCCAGATTCCTGCCATAACCGCTCCGATCGCAAAAACATAGAACATGCTGCGCTCGATCGGTTCCGAAGAATGCGCAAGACGCAGCGAGACCAGCGAGATCGCTCCTGCAATTCCCGAAGCCAATGCAATGAGCGACGCAGGCTGGAAGAGGGCCGGCGTCGGGTTAAGAACAAAGATAATGCCTAAAAATGCCGTTCCGATTCCCCACCAGAGCCGATGCACGATGAGAATTCTTTTCCAGAGCAGTGCCACGATCGGGATAAAAATGGGGATTGTATTAAAGAGCAGGACCGAATCGGTCAAGTCGAGATATTTTAAGGAATAGAAGAAAAAATAGACGGCAAAATAGCTGGCGATACCGCGGATTAGCTGGATCTTCCATTCCTTCGTCTTCAAGCTTTCAGCGACTCTAACGCCTTTGGCTCCGCGGCACAAAAAAGGAAAAAGGATGACCAAGCTGACCGTATTTCTCCAAAAGAGCAGAGATTCGGTAGTGATCTCGTGGGAGAGAAATTTGACAACAGCGCCCATCAAGGCGACAAAGAGCGATGCTCCAATGACCAGTGGGATGGCGCGCCCTGGTTTACGAGGAAGGCGTTTGTACTCCATTTGATATCCCCCATTAATATAATCGATATCAAAATGGATAAAAAAGAAAAAGGCGGGATTTCTCCCGCCTTTTGGATCGAGCCAGTCTATTTTTAAAGTAGACTTTACGCTTTGATCTTGATGTCGACGCCGGCCGCTACTGGCAGGACTTTGAGCTTGTCAATCGTCTCTGGAGTAGGGTTGAGGATGTCGAGCATACGAATGTGCGTACGGATCTCGAACTGCTCGCGCGACTTTCTGTCGACGTGAGGAGAGCGGAGCACAGTGTAGATCTCTCTCTTTGTTGGAAGAGGGATAGGACCTGCAATGCGAGCGCCAGTCCGTTTAGCCGTCTCGACGATATCCGCCGTGGAACGATCGAGCACGCGCTGATCGTATCCTTTGAGTCGTATGCGGATCTTTTGTCTGCTTTGTTTTGCCATAATGGACTATTCCTTAAAAGTTTATTTCTTAGTGATTTCATCTTGGATTTTGGAAGGAACCCTTTCAAAGTGGCTAGGTTCCATCACATAAGTCGCACGACCTGAGCTCAAGGAGCGTAGCTGCGTCGAGTATCCGAACATCTCAGAGAGAGGAACTTCTGACTCGACGAGGACAACACCTTTTTGCGTCGTTTGGTTGAGGATCTTTCCGCGGCGGCGGTTGATATCCCCGATCACATCTCCCATGAACTGGTCGGGAGTTGTGACAACGACCTTCATGATCGGCTCAAGGATGATCGGCTGAGACTTGCGCGCGGCGTCTTTTATCGCCATCGATCCGCAAATCTTAAACGCCATTTCACTTGAGTCAACTTCGTGGTATGATCCATAGACGATCGATACTTTGACGTCGACAAGGGCATATCCAGCAAGGACGCCTGTTGTAAGGCCTTCTGTAACCCCTTTGATAACAGCCGGTACGTATTCTTTTGGAATCGATCCGCCGACGATTTTGCTGACAACTTCGTTGCCTTTGCCTTTTTCGTTCGGTTCGATCTCAAGAACAACGTGCGCGTATTGACCGCGACCGCCAGACTGCTTGACGTATTTGGTTTCCGATTTTCCAGGTATTGTGATCGTTTCTTTGTAAGAAACTTCAGGCTTGCCGACGTTCGCGTCGACGCTGAATTCGCGCAGCATCCTGTCGCGCAAGATCTCCAGGTGGAGCTCGCCCATTCCGGCGATGATCGTTTGACCTGTCTCTTCGTTCGTCTGAACGCGGAAAGTCGGATCTTCTTCGGAAAGTGAGCCAAGCGCAATAGAGAGCTTTTCCCGGTCTGCTTTCGATTTAGGTTCGATCGCCATCGAGATGACAGGCTCAGGGAATTCCATTTTCTCCAGAAGAAGAGGATTGTCTTCGCTGCAGAGGGTATCGCCCGTGCTTGTGTATTTCAGGCCAATGCAAGCTGCGATGTCGCCCGTGAAGAACTCGTCGCGGTCTTTACGTTGGTTCGCGTGCATCTCGAGCAAGCGGGAGACGCGCTCTCTTTTGTCCTTTGTCGTGTTGATCAGGTTAGTCCCTTTTGACAAGGTTCCTGAATAGACGCGAACGAAGGTCAAACGGCCGACGTAAGGGTCGGACATGATTTTAAACGCCAGCGCTGCCAGAGGCCCGTCATCTTTAGGCTCAAGCTCCATTGGCGAGCCGTCAGAAATGTTCATCCCTTTGATCGTACCGCGATCTAGAGGAGATGGCATCCAATTCACGACTGCGTCGAGAAGAGGCTGGATCCCTTTGTTCTTAAACGCTGTGCCGCAGAGAACAGGGTTAAACTTGTTCGTGCAGACGCCTTTGCGGATTGCCGCATGGATCTCAGCTTCTGTCAAAGATTCAGGGTTCTCTAAAACCTTCATCATGAAAGACTCGTTGCTTTCGTCGAGCGTTGCCAGCTCTTCGAGCAGGTGCTGCCGCATCTCTTTGCAGCGGCTTAAGAGGTCTGCTGGAATTTCAGCGACTTCGTATTTTGCGCCGAGGGTCTCATCGAGGAACAGGTAAGCCTTCATCGTAACGAGGTCTACCATCCCTTTGAATTCGCCTTCAGAGCCGATTGGGCATTGTACGGGTACGGCATGGGCGCCGAGCTTGTCTTTCATCGTATGGATCGCATTGAAATAGTCTGCACCAACACGGTCCATCTTGTTCACAAACGCAATACGAGGCACTCCATAGCGCTCTGCTTGGCGCCATACAGTTTCCGATTGAGGTTGTACGCCGGCTACGGCGTCGAACACAGCGACCGAGCCATCGAGCACGCGCAGCGACCGCTCTACCTCAATGGTAAAGTCAACGTGGCCCGGTGTGTCGATGATGTTGATCTTGCTGTCTCTCCAATAGACTGTTGTGGAAGCTGAAGTGATCGTGATCCCACGCTCTCTTTCTTGCTCCATGAAGTCCATGGTCGCAGCCCCTTCGTGAACTTCACCGATGCGGTGGAGGCGTCCTGAGTAATAGAGGATACGCTCTGTGCATGTCGTTTTACCCGCATCGATGTGCGCCATGATGCCGATATTGCGGACATTTTTTAACTCGTCAGTTTCTGGACGTTTACTCATATTCGATTACCTTTTTACCATTTGTAGTGAGCAAAAGCCCGGTTTGCTTCCGCCATGCGGTGCGTATCGTCTTTTTTCTTAATTGTCGTCCCTTGGTTCTGGTAGCAGTCGACCAGTTCTGTTGCAAGAGCTTCTTCCATCGAGCGGCCCGCTTTTTCACGCGAGTGCTTAATGATCCACTGCATGCCCATCGCGGTGCGGCGGTCAGCAGGAATTTCGACTGGGACTTGGTAAGTTGCGCCCCCGATCCTGCGAGATTTAACTTCGAGGGATGGTTTTGCATTTTCCAGAGCTTGTTCGAAAGCGATAAGGGCGTCGTCAGCCTTGACTTTCTTCGCGAATTTTTCGATCGCATTGTACACAATGCTGCGGGCAACGGACTTCTTTCCGCTGATCATTACTTTATTAATGAACTTGGCCAAAACATAGCTGTTGTAAAGAGGATCTGGATCGCATTCTCTTTTAACAGCGCGGCGTCTTCGTGACATGGTTTATTTCCTTCAATTGTTTAGTTTCGTATCAATCCACTTCACTTGGCATGCAATGCCCCGCATTGCATGACGGCCCGCGATTGACTCTATTGTCATCAGTCAAGAGTCTATAGTGGGCCAGGATACCTATAAATCGTCATAGAGGTATCCTAAGATTACTTAGGACGTTTCGCCCCGTACTTGGATCTAGATTTCTTACGGTCTTTAACTGCAGCGCAGTCAAGTGTTCCGCGGACAATATGGTAGCGCACGCCAGGCAGGTCTTTTACACGACCTCCGCGGACGAGCACGATACTGTGTTCTTGCAGGTTGTGGCCTTCGCCCCCGATGTAGGCAATAACTTCCTGGCCGTTGGAAAGGCGCACCCAAGCGACTTTACGCAGAGCAGAGTTAGGCTTCTTCGGAGTTTTTGTTTTGACTTGAAGGCATACGCCACGCTTTTGCGGGCATCGTTGTAAGGCCGGAGATTTTTTACGTCTCGTTTTTGGTGTTCGGCCATCTCGGATCAATTGGTTAATTGTCGGCATTTTTCCTTTTTCCTTCAAAATATAGGGAAATGATTTATACCGCGCTTAGTCAGTTTTTGCAAATTCGGACTGGCTGCGACTTTGTCAAATCGATCCTCATCCTCACCCTTCCCACTAGGGGAAGGGCTTCGTCTTTCGGAACGCAAAGCTTCGATTTGACTTTGTCTCGCAGAGTCCTAAATTTGCAAAACCTTCCTGCGCGCGGTCAAGAAGGTTTTGCAACCTTTCTCTAGTGCAGTAAGCCTAGGCTTAACGCACAGTCAAAAGAACGGATAATATGTTCTCAAGACATTGAAGCAATATAGCTTGAATAGAGATTTATTTGCAAAACCAATTCTAGAAGAGCGTTTGAGAGAAGAGTTGAAATGTTTCAAATTATTTCTTTGACGACAAAGGGAGCTGCTAACAGCAATCTCGGAGAAGCTGTCTTTAGCCCTGCATCTTAACTGGTAAGAAGTTTTTTCATCGTCATCCGATAGTCAAGCCGATCGGTCTTCTCATCATAGCCATGCCGCAAGAACCCTGCATCTTCCAATAGATGCAAACTGTAAGTGTTTTTTGGAGAAGCTGTTGCCTTGATGTACTCAAGTTGTCCCGCAATGCATTCGCCGGAAGCATTGGTTTCGTGCAGGTTGACTTGATACCCTCTTTTAAAAAGTTCTGGAGCTAAACCTTTTACGATCGCCGTTACCGATTCTTTGCCTATGCCCATATGGTGGAAATCCCGGTTTAGGGCTAAACCGATTTGCGCTTCCCCTTTTTCTTCTCCATTGCCTAATACGATATTGCCGATTACCTGTCCCTTGTAGACAATAGCGAATCCGCTATAGGGGTAAGGGATGCCGCCATACTTGCCCCTTCCGGACCACATGTCCACATACATCTTAAGCCGCTGGACCGTTTGCTCGCGGGTCCGTGTGCAGCCCAAGTAGAGGGCCATGTTTTCTGCGTTGCCAAAGATGGCATCATACGCATCAATATCTTCTGGCTTTGGGGGGCGCAGCTCCAGATGATCGGTCTTAATCTTGATCGATTCCAAACGCCCAGTGACCATATCCTCTTCGAAATTGACGACGATAAGCCCTCTATAGGGGGTAGGTTTGTGCGATAGAGGCAGCGTTGGCATCGTGCTAATAAGATCTCCTTTGATGTGAGATTTATTTTTAATCGGGTCCTGGAGGCAGTTGCAAAACTCGCGTGCCCTGCAAAATCGTCCTTTTGAGTCATTTTGCCGCCCCGTGGCCTCGACTACTTCTTCAAGTATGCCCTCGGCAGCGGGGCACGGGCCGCATTCGCGGCCCTGCCAAACTGGCTCAAAATCATCGATTTTTCAGGGCACGCGAGTTTTGCAACTGCCCCCCTCTATTTTGAATTTTTCTTCGGCAAAGAAAAAATTCGAAGGGATCGTATTCCAACTTTAAAAATATTTCAATGGGAGAATCGCTCAAATAGCCATGTGATTTTAGTTAGGCTGATCTAATTATTGTTAAATAGGTTTTGTATAATTAATTTAATTGTGATAAATAATGAATAGGGTTCATTGTAATTAAATGCAGAGACGGTTATGAAATTAATTCGAAAGCCTTTTATTTTTATTCTGCTGTTTCTAGCCGTCTGCTCCTATGCTCAGCCTCAGCGCCTCAAGAAACAGGACGTGCGCAAGACGATGCAAGAAATGCTTGCCTATCACGTTGAGTATAAAGATTTTTCCACTCTTCTTGCCCGCCGGTCGCTGAAGCTCTATATCCAACAGTTCGACATGGAAAAGAACTACCTTTTTGCCAGCGAGGCAAAGACGTTCCTAGATCCTAGGGATGAGCGGGTCGATGCGACCGTCCGCAAGTACCAGAAAGACGATCTGGCCGAGTTCGCAGCGGCCAACCAAGTGATCCAAAACGCGATCATGCGCGCCCGAAGGATACGGGCCGAAGTGGAAAGGGAGCTGATCCTTAGCAACGAGAACTTCGCGTACCCCCAAGGAGAGTCCTATCTGGACTATGCCCGGAACGAAGGGGAGCTCAGAAACCGGATCCGCCGCCAGCTGGTCCGTCTTTTAGTTTTAGAGAAAAAGTGGAACGAGATCGCCAATTGGACCCCGCAAGACAAGCAAAAAGTCTTCGCTTTATGGGAAAAGCGCCTGGGACGTTATGAAAACCCCTACCTGACAATGGACTCTGACGGCAATAACATCCCCGCTGAGATGGCTGACCATTACCTGGCGTTGCACACCCTGAAGGCCATGGCGAAGAGCTTGGATGCCCATACTTCCTATTTTAGTCCGGAAGAGGCCTTTGAAATGCGCGCTAGCCTCGAAAAACAGTTTGAGGGGGTTGGGATTGTTCTCCGAGAAGGGATCAGCGGCGTGGTGATCAGCGACCTGATCAAGGGCGGCCCAGCGGAAAGGTGCGGTAAAATTGCCGCCGGCGACTTGATTGTGAAGATCGATGGCAAGCCGGTCGAGGGAGCCTCCTATGAAGAGATTTTAAATGGACTGCAGGGAAGCGGATCTTCGCAGGTACGCATTGGATTTAAGAGAAAGGCGGCCAATCAAGAAATGGTCTACTACGAGGTTGACCTGAAGCGGGAAAAAATCGTGATGCAGGATGAGCGGCTCCAGTATACCTTCGAGCCTTATGCCGATGGGATCATCGCCAAGCTGACCTTGCCTTCTTTCTACGAGAGCGGCAGTGACTCAAGCTGTGAAAAAGATATCCGGGAAGCCCTAAGAGAGCTGAGAAAAGAGGGGACGATTTATGGAGTTGTCCTCGACATGCGCGAGAATTCAGGCGGGTTCCTTAACCAAGCTGTCAAGGTGGCGGGACTCTTTATCTCTTCCGGAGTGATCGTGATCTCGAAGTATTCTCAGGGAGAGGTGCAGTACCTGCGCGATATCGATGGGCGGAGCTATTACTCGGGCCCTCTGGTGATCCTGACCTCCAAAGCGTCTGCTTCAGCTGCTGAAATTGTTGCGCAAGCCCTTCAGGATTACGGCGTTGCTTTAGTCGTTGGAGACGAAAGGACCTACGGCAAGGGGACGATCCAGTACCAAACCGTGACGGACGACCATGCTTCGGTCTTTTTCAAAGTGACCGTCGGCAGATATTACACCGTATCGGGACGTTCAACCCAGATCGAAGGGGTCAAAGCGGATATCCTGGTGCCTACGTTCTATAGCGCTTTCAACATCGGCGAAAAGTACTTGGAATACGCATTAAAAAGCGACCGGATCTCTCCGGCCTATGTCGACCCCTTGACCGACGTCGATCTGCGCAACCGGGCCTGGTTCCAGCGCAATTACCTGCCCCATGTCCAGAAAAAGCTGTCCGTCTGGAACCAAATGCTGCCGACCCTGAAGGACAACAGCAGCTTCCGTTTGAGGCTTAACAAGAACTACCAGCTTTTCTTAAACACGCTGGAAGCGCAAGCCTCCAACCGTTTTTCTCCCACAGCCAAGCAAAACTGGGGCGTCGACGACCTCCAGATGACCGAGGCTGTCAATATCCTCAAGGATATGATCATCATCCAGACCGAGTCCTCTATCCCTCAGGCAGTCGGTCAATAATCTTTTTTCCAAGGCATGAAGAGCCTTTTCGATGAGCTTTCACTATAGTGAAGGATCGCGAAAAGGCTCTAATAGACCGAAACGGATCTTATCAATACGCTCTAAGCTTACTCCCAAATTTCACAAAATGATTGCAGAAAATCCCTAAGCTTTTTATTCTCTTGATCTTTCTTTAGTGTATTCTTTTGGCCAGATAGCTCAGTCGGTAGAGCAGAGGACTGAAAATCCTTGTGTCGCTGGTTCGATTCCAGTTCTGGCCAAACTTTTGGCTTTTATCACCGCCAATCAAACTTTCCCCTGTTGTCGATCGCTCCTCTGCGCCCTCGTTCTCAAGCAAACAGTGTCATGGACATGTCCAAAAGCTACAACATTCTTGAAGGGAAATTTTTTTTGCTGTAGCTTCGTAAAGAATGTTTGAAATTTTATTGGGATTTTAGAAATAGCATGCGGTCACAGAAGATCGGTATCTTGAATCTGGGAGTCATTTTAGCTCTTCTCTTTTTTTCGGCAGGGCCATCCTCTTTGCAAGCAGAAGAGGTTGGCGCAATAGCTGCAAGTCAACAGGACATTAAAATGACAGGCTCTTCCACATTTGGAGAGGGCCTTCCGAACACCTCTTCGCGGTTTAATCCTCATTCGAGGAGCGTGGATGTATTTGCCTGCGTGCTTGTTTGGAGCGCCAAAGAAAGTGGAACGGAGGCCTGGGCCCA
>JAFEGV010000082.1 GCA_018239665.1 Verrucomicrobiota bacterium
TAAGAAACTTCAACCTCGACTATGAGACTGTGCGGGCGGAAGTTGAGCGGTTAGTCGGTTTTGGACCGGAGATCCAAGTCTATGGAGATCCTGCTCTGACGGGAAAAGTTAAAAAGGTGTTTGAATTTGCCAACGAAGAGGCTGCAAGCCTCAACCATAACTATGTAGGAACGGAACACCTCCTCCTCGCGTTGCTGAGGCAATCAGACGGCGTCGCCGCTCAAGTTTTAGAGAACCTCAACATCAACTTAAAAGATATCCGCAAAGAAGTCCTCAAAGAGCTCGAGACATTCAATCTTCAGCTACCTCCGATGGGTGTTTCCGGTTCCGGCCCGACAAGCAGCTCGGCGAAGGCCCAGGACAAGTCCGCTGCTGCCGATAAAATGCCGGCGTTAAAAGCTTACGGACACGACCTGACGGAACTGTGCCGAGAAGGGAAGCTCGATCCTGTGATTGGACGGAAAGAAGAGGTCGAACGGCTGATTTTGATCCTATGCAGACGCCGCAAGAACAACCCGGTGCTCATTGGAGAAGCCGGCGTTGGAAAAACGGCGATCGTCGAGGGCCTTGCCCAAGCTATCGTGAAGGGAGATGTCCCCGACCATCTCGCTAAGAAAAAACTCATCTCTCTCGACCTGACCCTGATGATCGCAGGGACCAAATACCGCGGTCAATTTGAAGAGCGGATCAAAGCAGTCATGGACGAGATCAAGAAGAATGGGAATATCCTCCTCTTCATCGACGAGCTGCACACGATCGTCGGCGCCGGAGCTGCCGAAGGGGCGATCGATGCCTCGAACATCTTAAAACCTGCTCTGTCGCGCGGAGAAATCCAATGCATCGGCGCTACAACGATTGACGAGTACCGCAAGCACATCGAAAAAGACGCTGCGTTGGAAAGACGTTTCCAAAAGATCAACGTCGCGCCTCCTTCTCTAGAGGAGACCAACTCGATCTTAATGGGCCTCAAAGCCAAATACGAAGAGCACCACAAGTGCATCTACACCGATGCCGCCGTGAAGTCCGCTGTTTACCTCTCCGACCGTTACATCACGGGACGGTTCCTGCCGGACAAGGCGATCGATCTGATCGATGAAGCAGGCGCTAAAGCGCGCATCGCGATGATGCACCAGCCTCAAGACATCACCAAGTTTGAGACGGAAATTGAAGAGGTCAGGGTCGCTAAAGAAGAAGCGATCGCCAAGCAAGAGTATGAAAAAGCCGCTAAGCTGCGCGACAACGAAAAGACATTGAGAGACCGCCTCCAGCAGATCCGCGCCGAGTGGGAAAGCAATAAAGAAGAGCACCAAGTCATCGTTGACGAAGAGGAGGTCGCTCACATCATCTCGAAACAAACAGGGATCCCTCTCACCCGCTTGACGGAAGGCGAAACGGAAAAAGTGCTCAAAATGGAAGAGATCCTCAAAACCAATCTGGTCGGCCAAGACGACGCTGTCAGCACCGTCTGCCGCGCGATCCGCCGCAGCCGGGCGGACATCAAGGACCCGAATCGCCCCATTGGAGCGTTCTTGTTCTTGGGACCGACAGGCGTCGGTAAAACGCTTCTTGCCAAGCAGCTTGCCATCAACATGTTTGGCGGCGAAGACGCCCTCATCCAAGTCGACATGTCTGAATACATGGAGAAATTTGCGATCAGCCGGATGACAGGGTCGCCTCCGGGATATGTAGGCCATGAGGAGGGTGGACAGCTGACCGAGCAAGTGCGTCAGCGCCCTTATTGCGTCGTTCTTTTCGATGAGATCGAAAAGGCCCACCCCGATGTGATGAACCTCCTCCTTCAGATTTTAGAAGAAGGAAGGCTGACAGATTCGTTCGGAAGAAAGATCGACTTCCGCAACACCATCGTCATCATGACCTCTAACTTGGGAGCCGACCTCATTCGCAAGTCAAGCGAAGTCGGTTTCGGCGTCCAAGAGGGAATGCTCGACTATAAAGGAATGCAGGAAAAGATCGACAGTTCGGTGAAAAAGGCGTTCAAGCCCGAGTTCATCAACCGCCTCGACGGGATCGTCATCTTCAAGCCGCTTGATCGGGCCCACCTGTTCCAAGTGATCGAATTGGAAGTCAAAAAAGTGCGCGCTCGTTTGGCCCGCAAAAACATCACCCTTACCCTCGACGACAAAGCAAAAGAGTTCCTGGTTACCAAAGGCTTTCAGCCTGAAATGGGAGCAAGGCCCCTTCGCCGCGTGATCGAGCAGTATCTGGAAGACCCATTGGCAGAAAAGCTTCTGATGAACCCAGGAAAAGGCGGGCACTGGCTCGTTTCCGCTGAAGGCGATAAACCTACCTTCACCGAGCAAGATCCTCCTGAAGGCGACGCAAAGGACCGCTTTGCCATAGCCAAACCCAGCGAAGCGTAAAGAAATTATTTGAATCTGGGGGCTGTTCTAGCCCCCTACGCCCTCTTTCTCCTACTTTTTATAAAATGTAAATTTTAATTTTACTTCCGTTTATTTTAAATCAAAAACTATATGATAATTAATCCACATTAATGCTATAATTTATTCGAAATTAAATTTAAAACATTAAATGGGGCAAATATATGTCAGCATTAGATAAATTAGCGGCTATTCAAGACGGCGTTCTCGCCTATCGTCTCGCTCCTCAAGAAGATGTCCGGTTGAAGCTCGAGCTCAAGATCAATAAGCTCGCAAGAGTTGTCCTCTCTTCCCCTCATCTCGAGGGCCGCGAACAAATAATGAACCAACTAAAACTCGCGCGCGCCGAACTGCTTCCGAACTTATCAGGCTACGTCGCTGGAAATTTGCAGCTTAACCTCGTTCAAAGCATTAAGCCGACACCGATTTGCCCGGCATACAATAAAATCGAAGTTCCCACCGTTTCTACCTACCATGTCATCGGTTCAAACATTGAATCGGTGCGGCTCGATGGCAGCGCTATCAATTCTGTTCCTCAGTCCTTACGGGACAGGATGGGAGATCTATCGCGCCACAAAGTCGACCTATTCTATACAGCAATCGACGGAAGGCCTTTCAAAAACATCGACCATGTCGCCCGAGGCCCGATGAACCTTAGCTTGCATACATGGGCCCATCCCCATGCCCACCCCGGAGACGATGTCCACCAATACCCGGAAACGACGTTGCTTCCTATCATGGGAATCCAGAAAGCTCCTGCCGAACAGATCAATCCCCGCCATCAAGACCGTCCAAGGGTAGATCCGGTGCCATTTGATGGACTGAGACGGTTCGATGTCCACGCTCACCTAAGAGAACATGCACAAGTAAGAAATGATGAAATGTTGTATTCACCCGACAACATCCATTTTAACTTAGTTCCAGGCTCTCCATTTGCGATCTTCTGGTCGGGAGCGAAACTCGACCACCGCGCATGCATGACAAAAATGCTGGTCATCCTCGATTACAACGATCCGATCTGCCAAGCGCTTTTAAACTCAATTCGAGGCGCTCCAAACTTGCTCACTCATTTGGAAAGGCTGCAAGGGGTAGTCGACGCGATCGACGATTATTTTGACCCGATCATCAACGGCTTTGAACAAGGCAATGCAGTTGTTGCTATGCAGCAATATGCAAGGCTTCCAGAGATGTATAAAAAGGGGATCCATTATGAGACATGGAAGCTGCATCAAGAACCAATCGGCGTCCATCCCGACTTCGGCAGAGTTTCTTTCGAGAACGATCTTACCTTAGTAGCTGAACGGCATAGCAGCAACCATCAGCGCGCGCAAGCCCTGACGGCATTTAAAGAGAGCCTCAAGCAAACTCTTGCGAACTCGCAAGCTGAAATGATGACTCAAAGCCTGCCGCTTGCGCGAAGCGACTGCAGCGTCACTCTGATGAAATGCGCGCGCGAGTTTCAAAAGAACGCTGCGGAAGGCATGCGCCAATTCCAATTGCTTCCCCGCGAGCTGCAGGAATCTGTCCGCTTCGCGTTTTGGGAACTCTCGGGAGCTCCTCGGGTCGCTGATTTTGGCACCTTGCGTTTTCCAGGCAGTTCGAAAGACTTAAAGATCGAATCCCTTCTGCTGGCCGCATCGCGTCAAACCGACGCGTATGTCCCAAGGATCATAGAACCGGTTGTGGAAGAAGTTGTTCCTGTCATCGTTCAGGATAATTCAAGCCCTACTACCCCAAACCCATTGCCCCAGGACAGTGGGACCCCGTCGGTCTTGACCCCATCGGTTGAGACAACGCCTCTGGACTTGAGCAATTCTCCGGAAGAAGATGCGCTTGCGCAACTATTTTCATTGACCGGCTCAGTTGAATTTGCTTTAGGCACGGTCGAAGAGAGATCGGCAACTGTCAATCGAATCTTAGAGCCTTTTTCTCACGAATTCCACCAGCGGGTCTATTTCAACTTCTACAACGGCTATCGACTTGCGCATCCTGATGAGCAGGGCGTCGGTATCGGCGATAACTGGGGCGGAAGAAATATTGGCAAAGACATCGAAGTTTGCATCGAAGCCTTCATGCAAGCACAAGGTCAATAATTCTTAATTTCATGGGCAGGTCCTTCACTGAAGGACCTGCGCTTTTCTAAAGTCATTTCCTCTCTTCTTATTTTTCTTTTTTTTAATCACTCTTTCCTCTAAAAGCTAACTTTTAGTTTTGATTTGACTGATACTGAACCAATTTGAAAAATTGGGAATTTAACAAGGCGGCGTCCTAAATTTGAACCAAGCTACGATGGCCTCAAAGCAGCTCAACTTGAACAAGTTGGGCGATGCAGGCGGCTTCAAATTTAGTGACTCTCCGACGCAGTCAAAAAACCAATTTTTCAAGTTGTTTCAGTATATATGAGGGAAATGATGAAAGCGGCTCTCTTCACAACAATAGGTGTGTGCCTCAGCGTGATCACCTTTGCGGACGCGCAAGACCTGGAATCTCGCATTTCCAACCTCGAAGCCCGCATGGCTTCCATTTCAACCCAGACCGCGCTTGGGTCCAGAGGAGCCAGGATGGCATCCGCAGCTCCACAGATCGATTCTTACGGCTACTATGTCACTGCTGATTTTCTCTATTGGAACTTAACCGAAGGCGGGACCGATTATGCCCTGACCGATAAGAAGACTCCTGGAGATATTCCGTTCAAAGGCAAGTCTAAAAAGATCGAGTTCGACTGGGATCCGGGTTTCCGCGTCGGAGTCGGCTACCAGCTTGACGAGCACGATGGCTGGGACGGACTTTTGAACTTCACATGGTTTCAGACAGAAGAGAGCTCCCATGCCCATGCGCCATCGGAAGGAGCTCTGGTCCCCCTTTGGGGCTTTCCTTTCTCCAATGTGGCTGAAAAAGCGAAAGCCAGCTGGGAATTTGATTTCTATACGTTGGATTTCGAACTGGGGCGCCGTTATTTCGTCAGCAAATACCTCTCTGTCCGCCCAGAGTTTGGACTGAAATCAGCATGGATCTATCAACATGTCAAAGCCTCTTTTTTAGAGATCACACCTTCTCGTACCGGCAATGTCCAAATCAGAAGAAAAAACAACTTCTGGGGCATTGGACCGCGCGCCGGGGTCGATGCAACCTGGTTCTTTGACAGCCATTTCAGCTTCTTTGGAACCGGATCGGCCGCTCTCCTATGGGGAGATTTCGATGTCCGCGAAAAGGAGCAAGAAACGATCGCGCATCGGAAATTGATCAATTTCAATGCTGATTTTAATGCCATTGTGCCAACCGCCCAGCTCCTTTTAGGATTCCAATGGGAAGCAAACTTCAATGATGCGCGCAACCATTTCAAAATCCTGTTAGGCTACGAGTTCCAGTACTGGTGGCGGCAAAATCAAATGCTCGAATTTGAAAACGAAGGATCGTTTAATCCTGACCGCTATTCAGAAGATGTAAGCCTTCAGGGACTAACTCTTGATGTGCGCTTTGACTTTTAACTTTACCGAGGTTATCGATGAGCAAGGATCTTTTTAGAAATCTAATGCCAATCGCTTTGTTTGCGATGGGATCCCTTTCCGCGGACGAAGATCTCAATTCCCGCGTGACGATCCTCGAGTCCCAGATGAGTGAAGTTTCGATGAAAAGCCCTTTTGGCAACTTCGGGGCCAAAACAGCTTCCGCTTCCCCGCTGATCCATGGACACGACGTTTTCGTCTCTGCCGACTTTCTCTATTGGAACCTGCAAGAAGGGGGAACCGATTACGCCTACAGCTCTCCCAATTCGGCCACAATCTTTCCTCTAAAGGGAAAACGCAAACATCTGGAGTTCGACTGGGATCCGGGCTTTCGTGTAGGGATTGGCGGCGTCTTCGCCCATGACCGATGGGACGCCCTTCTGAACTTTACCTGGTTCCAAACATCGAATTCAGACTCTGCAGAAGCGGATGACGATGACCGTCTGTTCTCTTTGCTAGCTTCCTATCCGTCAGGATTGAAAAATGCTAAACTCTCATGGAAAGTCCATTTTTATGCCCTGGACTTTGAGCTCGGACGCAATTACTTTGTCAGCCGCTACCTATCCTTACGCCCTTTCTTTGGCTTGAAGGCCGCTGTGATTGACCAGCATCGACACACCCGCTATACCGATCGTATGCTCTCGGATGTCCACATCAGGACTCGGGGCAAGTGTGATTTTTGGGGGATCGGCCCTTGGACGGGCATTAACGGGAATTGGCACTTCTGGCGCAATTTCAGCTTCTTTGGAAGGGTGGCAGGCGCGATCATGTGGGGCGATTTTGATGTGCATGAAAAACAGACGGTGACCAATCAACCCGTCTGGTTCGATTATGATATCGACAAAGACCGGATCGTTCCGATGGTCCAGTTCCAACTCGGATTTTGCTGGGAAACAAACTTGAGCCATGACCGCTACCATCTTGCATTCAATTTAAGCTATGAAAATCAGTACTGGTGGCAGCAGAACCAATTCCCCTATTATCCCGGTCCCACCGTCCCTAAATTGAACCCGATCAACGAAGATATAAGCCTTCAAGGCCTTACATTCGATGTGAGAGTAGACTTTTAGTGAGTTCGCTTAAATACTTATGATGAGGTTCAAGGAGATTTTCGATGATATTTCGCAGTAACCGACGAAGACAATGTGCGGGCACATGGCTGAGGAGGTCAATGTGAAAGATCGCGAAAAGAACTTGAAAATCATTATAAATATTTAAGCGAACTTACTTAACTATGGGTAAATCATGAGAGCGCGCTTTTTGACAAATCTATCGATGACTTTAGGAGCCTCAATTGCCGTAGGCCAACTCTTTGGTGAGGGTGATGTCCAATCTCGCATTTCCGCTTTGGAACTCGAAATGCAAATGGTACGCACCGAAACTGCAAACGGCAATTTCGGAGCAAGGACCGCATCGGGAAATCCCCAAGTCGACAGCTACGGATGGTATACCACCGCAGATTTCCTATGGTGGAACCTCTATGAAGGCGGCACGGACTATGTGTATACTGACCATGAAAACCCTGGTGCGCCTCCTTTTAAAGGGACCCTGAAACATCTTAACTTCGATTGGAACCCGGGCCTGCGCGTCGGGATCGGCTACCAGCTCGATGAGCATGACGGCTGGGACGGCTACTTGAACTTTACCTGGTACCAAACGGAAGCGAGCAATTCCAAGTCGGCCCATGGGGATCACTCGTTGATCACGGCTGACGGTCCGGTTACCTTGTTTGATGTAAATAAGGCCCACGCGCATTGGAACGTCGAATTTTACAACCTCTATTTAGAGCTTGGAAGGAACTTTTTCGTCAGCAAGTTCCTCTCCGTGCGCCCTGCATTCGGCGTGGTGACGACCTGGTTCAATCAAGACCGGCGGATCCGCTACGAAGTCGATGCGCCTCATGTGAAGCTGCGCATCCACGGCCACAATGAGTTCTGGGGCATCGGCCCTCGCGCTGCATTCAGCGGTGAATGGTACCTTGGGAGCCATTTCGGCCTCTTCGGATCGGCAACCGGAGCTCTGCTCTGGGGCACGTTTGATGTGCATGAAGAAGAGAATTCATCCGCAGCAGGCAAAATCTACGACCTCGATTTCGACACGCATCATTTCTCGCCGACGATCGGGTTTCAACTTGGGATCGCATACGACATCAACTTCAATGACAACGCAAACCATTTTGGCGTCAAAGTGGCCTATGAGAACCAATATTGGTGGCGTCAAAACCAGTTCCCCAAATTCTCAGGGGCTCCCAATGAGTACTGGGAGCATTATTCCGAAGACTTGAGCATGCAGGGGCTAACGGTGGACTTCCGCTTTGACTTTTAAAAAGCTCTGATGCGAAAGATTGTTCTTATAAAACTGCTTTTTGGCCAATTCGACGGAAAAGACGTAAAGGCCAACGATCGCGACGATCGCGCAGTAGAATCCGAGCGGCAAAGGAACAAATCCAAATAGCGTCCCTAGCGGCGTAACAGGAAGTACGAAGGCTAGAGCAATAGCGCCGAACACAGACCATGAAAGATATGGGCTTGGGCGCGACTGAAAAAAAGGCCTGCGCGTTCGTATCACAAGGACAATGGCAGCGGCTGATGCAACAGATTCGATAAACCAGCCAGTCCTAAACTCTGCTGCCGGAGCTTTAAGGACGAACAACAGCACGCCAAAGGTCAAGAAATCGAACAGGGAACTGATCCATCCAAAAAGGATCATGAACCGCTTGATCATCTTGATATCCCATTTGACAGGGCGATCGATCGTTTCATGATCGACCTGGTCGGTCGCGATTGTCATTTCCGGAACATCGGTCAATAAGTTCATCAATAAAATCTGTTTGGGCAAAAGAGGCAAGAACGGAAGGAATACCGAAATGCCTGCCATGCTGAACATGTTGCCGAAGTTGGCGCTCGACGCCATAAAGACATATTTCAGCGTATTGGCAAAGGTCTTGCGCCCCTCCCTCACTCCCCTCAAGAGGACGGAGAGATCTTTTTTCAGCATGACAATATCGGCAACTTCTTTTGCGACATCGACTGCGGTGTTGACGGAGATCCCCACATCTGCCGTATGCAGCGCGGTCGCATCATTGATCCCATCGCCCAAAAAGCCAACGACATAACCCGCCTTGCGCAAGGCAAGGATAATCCGCTCTTTCTGGTTGGGCTCAACTTCTGCAAACAGATCGACGTGCTGCACTTTCTTTAGTAAAGCGTTGTCCGACATCCGGCGCATATCTCTGCCCGTGA
>JAFEGV010000083.1 GCA_018239665.1 Verrucomicrobiota bacterium
ATAACTCGATGAAAGGGTTTGCATCCCCCCAGTTCCAAGAGGGATTTTATCGATACCTGCTCTTAAACATCTTAGAACAAATCGATCAGCTTAAAGCCTTTGACGACCTTTCGATCAAACTCGGCTCCGCCCAAGCGATTACCCAGGAAGGATCTTTGTGCATCGACATTTCGATCTCTCACCCCAAGATGGCCTTATGGGGAAGATTGATCTGCCCTCCCTCGTTCCACCACGCATTCAAGCAACATTTTAGCCAGCGCCACCTCTCTTTGATCAGTTCGCCTACCGCCAAAACGATCGATCTTTCTTTAAAGCTGGAAATCGGTCAAAGCACCCTCAGCTACGCCCAATGGAAGACCGTCGAAACGGGAGATGTGATCATTCTCGATCGATGCGCCTACGATCCCCATTCCCATAAAGGAACTGTGACGCTTGTTCTCGAACAAGCCCCTCTTTTTAGGGCCCGCTTGAAAGAGAACCATTTGAAAATCGTCGAATATGCTTATTATCATGAGGAAGAAAAATCTATGGAACACAATTTCCCCGAAGATGAACAGTCTGACACCCCCCATGAAGAAGAAGGATATGAGATGCCACCTTCCGATATGGAAGAGGAGATGCCCGAAGAGACTAATGAGCACCTTTGGTCCCCGGGAACTCAAGAAGAGGATGTCGAGAAGATGGTCAGCGCCCAAACTGTTCCTCTCACCTTAAGCGTTGAGGTTGCCCGTTTGAAAATGAACCTCGACAAGCTTTTGCAGCTCAAGCCCGGCAACCTGATCGAACTGCCCGTTCGACCTGAGCAGGGAGTCGATATCGTGCTCAACGGGAAAAAAGTGGCAAAAGGGGAACTGATCAAACTAGGAGAAGCTCTCGGAGTTAAAATCCTTCAAATCGGCAACTAAACATGGTCGAGTCTTCATTTTATAAACAGCCCACCATGCCCGATCTCATTTCGGAACATGAATTGCCCCCTCTTCCTTCAAACATCGGGCCCTATAAAATCGACAGCCTCCTGAACAAAGGAGGAATGAGCATCCTCTACTTAGGCATCCATCCCGACACAAAGCAGCCGATCGCCATCAAGGTCCTCTCCCCCTCCTTCGTCAATCATCCCGAAGCCGTTAGCAGGTTCCTCAAAGAGTCTCAAATCGTGATGATGGCCAACCATCCCAATATCGTGAAACTATACGGACAAGGCGAATGGGAAAACGGCCTATACATCGCCATGGAGTTCATCCGAGGAATTTCCCTGCGCCATTTCATCATGCAGCAATCTCTCTCTATGCGCAGAGCCTTAGAGATCGTCCTGCAAGTCGCCTACTCCCTCCTTCATCTCCACACTCACGGGATCATCCACCGCGATCTAAAACCCGAGAACATCCTGATCACAGAAGACGGAGAGATCAAAGTCATCGATTTTGGGATCGCCCAGCTCCACGACGAGCCAACCGAGTCTCCTCAACCCAAAGGACAGGTGATCGGGACTCCCAACTACATGAGCCCCGAACAAAAGGAAAATCCCCATAAAGCCTCTTACGCCTCCGATATCTACGCATTAGGGGTCATTATGTATGAGCTGATCACCGGAAAGCTCAGCTATGGCGTAATCAACCTCTCGATCTTGCCGAAAGGGCTGAAACGGATCATCGCAAAAGCCCTTGCCGTCTCCGTTGCAGAAAGATATCAAGACATGACCCAATTTATCCACGACGTCTCCCAATACCTCAATTCAGGTGAAATGGAAAGGGAAAGACCGGGAAGCGATCAGATCAAAGAAGTCCAAGAGAGCCTGCAGCGAGCGATCCAGAATTTTTCCCCGACATCCCCTCCCGCATGGCCTCCGATGGACTTAGGGATTTCCAAGCTCCGCACGACAAATCAGATGGGAATTTACACCGATTTTTTCCGCCTTCCCAACAACACTTATCTGATCTTGATGGCAGCATCGCCAATCGCTACCATCGAAAGCGCTGCCTACATCGGCAACTTGCGCGGAATGATCCGGATGGCGCTCGTCAATGCCTCCACCGCCGAACGCGCCAATTTTAAACCAATGGCATTTGCCGAATCGCTGAATGCCGTTGCCTGCCAAGATCAAGCCGGACAGCACTACGCGATGAACTTAGTCTTTTTAGATCCCTTGCAAGACCTCGTCACCTACCTCTCCTGCGGATTCGACGCCCTTCTCCATCTTCCTCAAGGAACGAGCAAGGCCCGCAAGCTCACAGCGCCAAACCCATTGCTGGGCGCTGATCCCACAGCAAAGTTCTCTGAAACAAAAGATAATTGGACCGTAGGCGATCTTCTCGTCCTCCATTCTTTGGCAGCCAAAAAAGCCCCGGAAGAAGAAGCTCCTTACGAGTCAGTTCTCATTGCAGCGCTTGAAGACAATGTCCTCCTTTCCGCACAACGGCAAGCTGAAGCGATCTTAAAAAGGACGTCGTCCGCGCCAGCCTTCCAGCAGCTCCTCTACCCAAAAGCTTTAATCACCGTCCAAAGAATTACGTAACCTCTTGACGTGTTGCCCGCTCCAGCGCATCAGTAAACCTGAGCACATGATCGAACACGTGATTTCCACCCCAATTCGGATCATCTGTTTCTGGCCTTCCGGCTAAATCCCAAATGTGATGGTGGACTAAATCCTTCTGCTCTTGCCCTAAGGAATCATAGAGATCATAGGCTGCCTGACGGACAGACCTTGCAAAAAGGCCCATATCAGCAAAAAGGTCAACATGACTCTCACTAGAACTTGATGAAGAGCTCGAGCTTGTGCTTGAAGCAAAAGAGCTTGATGCTGTTTCTTGTTCTGTAGATCTATTCTGAGTGGACGCTACAATTCTCTGCTGCATTTCAAAAGAAAGCCCTTGATAAGCCTTCTGCACTGTTTCGACAGGCTTGTTAAACCCGATGGTTTTAAATAGGATAGCTAACGGAGATTGGGGTGTGTATTTTTTTAACTCGTTTAACCGAACTGCATATGCTTCGGAACCATCAATAGAGATCTCTTCTTTGTCAAAAATCAACATCAATGGATTACCACTATAATCAAAAATTTCTAGATTGGTTAGATTACCAAACTCTTCTGGAAGAGCGGTGAGTTGATTGTCGTTAAGGTAAAGCTCTTGTAATGCTTTAAGATCAACAATCGAATACGGCAAGTTTGTTAGCTGGTTGTTCTGAAGATCAAGACGCCATAATGAACTAAGACCTCGAATGGATTCTGGCAAATCTGAAAGCTCATTGTACCCAAGATATAGCTCTTGTAATCCCTCAAGATCTCCAATAGATTCTGGCAAGTCCCTTAGTAAGTTGTTGTGAAGGTCCAGCGTTTCCAAATCTTGAAATTTTCCAAACCAATCAGGCAAAACTCTTAGCTTGTTATTGAATAAGTGAAGATTTTCTATTTGACCAAGGCATTGAAAGGAATTTGGCAAGGAACTTAGATGGTTATTACTAAGGTTAAGTATTAATAAAGATTGAAGATCTCCAATAGATTCTGGCAAGACCGTTAGCTGGTTATTATCAAGAATAAGCTCTTCGAGCCCAAGAAAGAGTTTGATTTCAGATGGAAGCACTTTTAGATTTAGAGAACTTAAATACAGAGTCCTAACCTCTTGAATCCTCTGTGCATTTTCTGGATCATTTAACCATTCACGGATTGCTGGAACACCCACAGGAGCGACGATATTTTCAAAAGCTCCTCGCTGGGTAAATATTGGAAGCAGTCCTTGGTTCCAGATCGTTTCCAACGCTTGATTTTCATAATGGACTTGGAGCCGTGCCTGAAGCGCTGTTAAATGCAGCTGAGACATTCCAAAAGCTTCCTCTGTGCTGCAAGTTGCTTCAAAATCAGGTCTTAATTTCTCTGCAAAGCGTTGAAAGAGCTCATTCACATTGCCTGCAAGAGCGCCTGTTTCTTTAACAACTTCCTGTTCGACTTGAGCCATGATTTCAGGCAAGTTTAAAGGACCTGAAGGAGCATCTGTTTTAAGCCGATTCCATTCAAATAACCTGTACGTCGAATCAGCAAACTTCATATCATCTGGTTGAGGAACTTGAGCTGCTAAGGTTGCCAAACGCAGGTCCTTAGGAAATATAAATGTTTGATTGGGATTAATGCTTGATGGTGGGAAAGCTGCCACAAAAACACTCCTTATTAATAATAAAAAATATATCAATATTAATTATATATTAAATTAAAATAAAAATAAATAAAAACTATTAAAAATCATTATCTAACAAAGAAATTAATTTAAATAATAGAGGTCAAAAGTAAAATAATTACTTTACTACTGAGCGACTATTTAAATAATTAAACTTGAGAAGGAAAAGGCCCGCCTTGTTGAGCGCGGGCCTTGTAAATAAATTATTTCAAACTTATGCGACGGAAAATGGACAGCTATTAACCTGCTTTTAAAAGGATCGGCGCGCTCATCCGTTCTGTAAGCTTATCGTTTGCAAACTTCAGGTTTCTCTGAACGCAATCGCGCACATGCCGTGGGAGGTCGGGCTTTGCAAGAAGAAACTCGCAGATGTCTTTACTCTCTTGGTATTTCCCGATCCAATAAGCGCATATCGAGTATTCCAATAAGAACGCGTAGTCGTAAACCCAAGACTCAGTAAACAGAGGATCCCTCGCCTCAACAAGCTCAAGCTGATCGGGCATCAAACTGCTATCGAAAAGAGGATGGGCCATGGAACGCGCACCCACTTTTGCAAAGGCCTTGAGGCCCAATTGCCCGATTAAATAGCCCATGAGATAGTTTTCCTGGCGGCGATAATAAAGGCACAGTCCATGAAGAGGCTCTAGGCGTGTTGGGCGATAGAGGTAGGCTTGCGTATAGGCTTTGACAATCTCGCTTTCCGGTTTTTGCAACTGCTCTTTCAAATGGGCGATCTGATAAAGAGACCAGAACACTTCTTGGTCCCAGCCTCCCATGTCGACCCGTTTTTGATAATGGGCCAGAGCAAGGTCCGGGCGCTCGGCATCGCGATAGCTTTGGGCAAGATAAAATTGACTGCGCGCATGTGTAGGATCTTTCTCTAACTCCTTTTCCAGAAGAGCTGCATCTCTTAAGAACTTTTTCGGATCTTGAGAACGGTCTCCGCCGCCGATGATGCGCATGATCACATCGTCTAGGTGTCCGGAAGGGCCGGCCTCATAGCAGACGAGCACTTCATGGACTGCCCCCTTCCATTCCCAAGGCAGTTCATCCTTGACAAGGGCAATCCGACCGTAGGTCATTCCGCCATACTTGATGTCGATCATATAGCTGTCATCAAAGAGCTGCTTTTTACGGAAGTTGGATGAGATTTCGATTTTGTCGTCTGCATCGATAAAGAAGATATAGTCGGACTTTCCTTTGGCAAGGGATAGGGCCTCGTTGCGATTATGGGCGAAATTGATCCAAGGGCGCTCATGCAGTTCGCCGGGAATATCCTTCATGAACTCTTTGATCATCTCTTGCGTACCGTCCGTTGATCCGGTATCGACGATGACCCAATAATCGATAAAGGGTTTAACGCTTTCCAAACAGCGGCAAATCACTTTGGTCTCATTCTTTACGATCATGTTCAAACAGATCGTCGAATGGCCTTTTGACAGCTCAGGTTTTGGCTCTGCGCGGGATAACGCCTTGTCCAGAAGCTCCCTTGCGGCAATGATTTCCTGATCGGTCGGCGAAAGTTCATTTTGCTTAGAGACCAACTGAGAACAAACACAAATAAGCAGAAAACATAAAAATCTCATACTTACTCCATTTTTGTAATGACAATTACAAGCGCTTGACTTTCTGAATAATAATCGCAATTAGAAGGCACATCAATTTCAATTGTATGCTCTGTGTAATCCAAATATGGATTGCAAATGACGGCATCGACAAATTTCGGATCGTCATATTTGGACACAGATGAACTCAAGAAACAGGAAAAACGGGAGCCTTTGCGCATGTGACCGTTGAGCGCTTGCTGTAAAAATGTCAGAAGCCGCTCATTGGGCCCGCGGAATTGGAACTTTTGTTGCGCAGGCGCAGGAAAGCTCGAGTCTTCGCTTAAAGCTATCCCCTCTTTCTCCAATCGTTGGATCACCCGGCTCATCTGTTCGGCCGTGATCTGATTCCCCATGCGGAGCTCTTTCAGAAACCGGCATAAATGCTCCACAGTCAAGCTCTTGTTCTTTAAAACGTGATCGATGAGCTCATCAAGATCGGCGTCCGCATAGACCATCTCATGCAGGAAAGGGAGCGTCTCGCTCACTTCCTGGATCAGTTGATTTCCTTTTTGCAGAAGGGCATGCGATTGCTGTTTTTCCTTTTCGAGATTGTTCATCTGCTCTTCGCTCTCCAGAGGATAATCGTCGAAAAAGATTGCATCAAAGACGCCAAGGGAGGAAAGGGCATTTTGCCACGTGCCTTCGACAATTTTGACATTCGGATATTGCTTCGCCCAAGCGCGCGCTTTTTGCGCGACCATGGGATGGAATTCGATGATCGTGTGGCTCTTGGGCTTAAATGATTGAATCCGAGTTGCCGAATAGCCGCAGCCAAAGCCGATCTCAAGGACGTCGCCGAAGGGCTGCAATGCATCGATGCACGCTTCCATGTAGGGCTTTTCCCATTCCATCATCACTTGGAACTTTCCATCCTTCAGGAGGATCTCCTTACCGAATTCGTCCTTTGCATATTCCATTTGGCAGCTAGTTTCATTCTTCATCATTTCTCCTCGCAGAAATTGTGCAGTCCTTGTATAACGATATCTTTAATCTCGCTCGCTCCGGGGGATCCAGAAGATAAACTCTCGTTTACAATAATCCGAAGAGTATTTTAGGATTCGATACAAGTAATTTAATTTTTGCTAGCAACAGCGTAATAATACTGGGGTTTTTAGGCTATGAAAGAATTTCGGAAACGCTTGTGGTTTGAGGTCGCCCTCTGCGCTTCATTCTTGAATCTCATCCATTCCAGCGTTGCCTATAGCGTAGATAAAGCTGAAATCCCTAACCAGATCGCTGATTCTTCCGATGCAAGCATCGATGTTTCTCAAAACGCTTACACGATCAACTTCAACAACGTCTCCATCATCGAGTTTATCCGTTTTGTCAGCAAAATCACTAATTTGAATTTCGTTTTCGAAGAAGGCGATTTACAATTTACCGTTACGGTTGTTTCCGAAGAGCCCGTATCTGCAAAAAATGTGATGTCGGCGCTGGCTCAAGTGTTGCGCGTCCACGATATGATGCTGCTGGAGCAAGAGAGCAATGTCTTGATCGTCAAGAGCACCGAGGTCAACCAAATCCCAACGATCGTTTCCGGCGACCTGCCTGATTCCCAAGCAGGAAATGCCGCTTTAGTGACACAAGTCTTCCGTATTAAAAACGCGAACCTCAACGCTGTAGCGAACATCCTCCGTCCTCTGACATCGAAAGGCGCCCTGATCGAAGTTTCCAATGAGACGCGCCAGCTGATCGTCACCGATATCACGACAAATGTTGAGAAAATCGCCTCGCTGCTGACAAGCCTCGACGCTCCCCATACGCCTCTTGACATTGAGAGCTATGTCGTCAAGAACATCGGGCCTCAAGAACTGATCAGTTTGACCCAACAGATCCTGACTCCTTTTGCAGAAGGAAATCCGATGATCTTTGTCCCCCAGGCAGAGACCAATTCGATTTTCATCGTGTCGACCCCCTATTTGATCGAACGGGCGATCACTGTGATGGAAGACTTGGACATCCCTGCTAAGGAAGTTGTAGTTGGACAAAAGGCCGGACCTGGCAAAAATGTCTTCATCTACAAAGCGGTCAACCGTTCTCCGGCCGACCTTCTTTCCGCCCTGATGCAAGTCAACGAGGAGCTTAAATCGGCGCCCGGAGCGCAGACTCCGGTAGAGAGCGCTATTGAAAATGCGCAGGTCGTCAAGGACACTAATTCGATCATGTTCATCGCAGACCCTGAAACTGTCGTATCCCTTAAAGACATGCTTACCTCGCTCGACACTCCTATGGTCGGCGGCAAGGGGGGGTATTTCATCTACAAGATCCAGAATGCCAATGAGGAGCAGATCGAAGAGTCGTTAAATCAAATGGCCTCGCAGCTAAAAAATACGCCATCGCCTGATGAGGACCTGATCGATGCGATCGATAGCATGCGCTGGATCAAAGAGACAAACTCTCTGGTGTTTACAGGCTCGCCGACGGCGATCTCCCATTTAAAGACAATCCTGCCCACTTTTGATGTCAGCCCAACCCATGCGAAGACCTCTCTTGCCGCTTCCAAAAGCAACTTCCTGATCTACAATCCTCAGTTCCGAACAGGGGAAGAACTGGAAGATTCGATGAACGAGGTCGCAAAAAACCTCAAAGATTC
>JAFEGV010000084.1 GCA_018239665.1 Verrucomicrobiota bacterium
GGACGTTACCGCTTCAAGCTGGAATCGGTAGGTCCGCTTCCGGGAGGCAGAACGATGCTGGGAACTTTGACGTTGATCAGTTTAGGCGTCATCGGTCTTGAAGCTTGGCTATTAATTGGCTAACAAGACAATTTTGCGGGCTTTGTCAAAAAAGCCCGCATCTATCATTCTTCAGCTGCTGCTGCGAGGGCGACCTTGAGGATGTTGTGCATCCCTTCCCATTTCTTTTCGTTTTCGAAGTGGGGCATCCAGTCTTGGTCTGTGTGCAGATCGCTGATGGTGAACAGCGCGCCGAGATCGACTTGATGGACATGGGCCACGGCAAATAGAGCGGACGCTTCCATTTCCACGGTTAAAATCCCTTCATCTTGAAAATGTTTCACTTCCAGCGATGTTTGGCGGTAGAAGCTGTCTGTTGTCCAGGTCGAGCCGACCCGATGGGGAATTTGCATCTTGTTCAGATGCTTGCCGAGCATGAGCCTCATCCGTTGAGGAGCATGGATGTATTTTGCAGGCGGCATGTAGTGGAACGAGGTCCCTTCGTCGCGGACCGCCTTTTCGCAGAGGACGATGTCGCCGATGGAAAGTTTTGGGCTGATGGCGCCGGCAGTGCCGATCGAGATGAATTGTTTGACGCCCCAAGCGATCAGGTCTTCCATGCGCAAAGCTGCGACAGGGGCCCCAATGCCGAAATTGCCAATGGCAAGAGAAGGATAGTCTGTTAAGTAGTACAGTTTAGAGAAGCATTCTTCACATTGCTTATGGGCGTAGTTTTCCAATACCTGCTTCATGAAACGGGAGCTATAGCATAAGATAACGGTCCTGGGAGGAGCGCTATTGGGAAAACGGCCGTGCTGCCGTTTGTGGTCCAGCCTTTTTTCTGGTGTAGTCAGTGATGCATGAGCATGTTTTTCAGAATATTGTGGAAGCATAACTTCTATATCCTTTTCCTAAAGGAAATCCTTAGGATAATTTTATTAATTATACTATAGGTGGAAATAAGTAAAGTAGAGCAATCATTATTTTAATTTCTTAGTGGAAAGGCACATGGCGCGGATTCCAGCTAAACCTCTTTCTAAATATCCTTGGTACTTAAGGATTTTGCTAAAGGCTCAAAAGAAAAAGTATGGGGATTATTCCGAGCCGGTCCTTTTATGGGGGAGGTCGCCGCGGGCATTTTTGGGATTTATGTGGATGCAAAAGGCCTTAAACAGCAAAAGAGCCAGGATCAAGCCGGACCTCCGCTCAATGATCACGATCAAGGTCTCCCAATTTAACCAGTGCTCGTTCTGCATCGATATGAACAGCGCGCAGCTCTTGCAACGCGGGGGCACGCAGGACAAGATCGATGCCATCAGCCATTTTCGGGAAAGTGCGTTGTTCTCAGCTCAGGAAAAAGCTGCGTTGGAATATGTCGAGGCCGTGATGAAAAATGCACATCAAGTGCCGGACGAGGTGTTTCAAAGGCTAGGGACATATTTTGACGAAGACGCCGTCGTCGAAATGACGGCATTGATCGGCCTGCAGAACTTATCGAGCCAGTTCAATGCGGCCCTCGATGCGGCGCCGATGGGCTTCTGCCAATTATTTAAGAAGTAGAGCGCATTTTGAGAGAACTTAATCCGCCGTCGACCGTGATCACTTGTCCTGTGATCCAGCTCGAGTGCTCGTCCAATAGCCAGGCGATCGTATGGGCGATATCGTCTGGGGCTCCAATCCTTCCAAGAGGATGCATTGAGATCGAATTTTTTAACGAGACGGCATTGGCCGTGATCGATTGGGTCAGCGGCGTCTGGACGAGGCCGGGGGCGATCACATTGATCCTGACGCCGGAAGAGGCGTAAGAGGCTGCTGCGCAGCGCATCAGTCCGACAAGCCCCGCTTTTGCAGCACCGATCGCTTCATGGTTGATAAGACCGATCTGCGCCGCCGCAGAGGCCAGAAGGACGATCGATCCCTTTTTTTGGCGCGCTAAAACAGGGCAGGCTGCTTTGAGAATATAAAAGGCATTCGTTAAATTGCAGGTGAGGACGGTCTTCCACTCTTCGTCGGTCGTTTGCTCGAGCGGCTTAAGGAAGAGGGAGCCGATGCAGTTAACGACATTGTCGAAATCCCCATATTTGGCCCTGATCTGCTCAATTGCTGAATGCACCGTAGCGGAAGAGCTTAAGTCAACAATGTGGTAGTCTTGGTTTAAGCGTTGCGCAAGAAGGCTCGTCTTTTTCTCATTGCGTCCGGCGATCAAGATCCTTTTTTTCTGCTGAGTGAGGATCTCGCAAAGCCGCGTTCCAATTCCTCCCGTAGCGCCGAAGACTATCGTGTAGCTCATGTTGTCATCTCCGTTTTTTTTCTTTGGACCGGAGCCATCCATAGGTAAGCCCCAAGATGAGTCCATAGATGATATGCCCGTAGAGCCCTGACAAAACACGCTGCATGCTAGCTAGGTTCCAGCGAGTTTCTATCGGTTCGCCCAGCAAAATTGACATGAGTGTCAATGGTCCAAGAAACCACCAGAAGATGCCGTAGATAATTCCCCAAATGGTTGCAGGAAGGGGCTTATAAGCAAGATTGCAGAAGAGAAGGGCAAAGATCACGCCCATGATAATGCTGATGATCAGGTGTGTAAAAAAAGCGCCGAAAAGATTAGACAGTCCGAGCATCGATCCAATGGTGCTGATGACCCCCAGTTTGGCCATGATCATGGCAAAGACGATGCCGCCTAACAATCCTCCCAGAAATCCATAACCGATATTTTGGGATGTGCATGAGTGATGCATGGGTCTAGCTCTCCTCTATTTGAGCCGTTGTTGTATACCGTGCGCAGGAAGGTTCAAAAGCCTATATCCATCTTTGGCCCATCTTCATCTGAGCTTTACCGATTTTTCTTTCGGGATCTCATCGATCCATAGGTGAAGCCTAGAAGGAGCCCGAAAATAATATGCCCGAAAAGGCTTGGCAGCGCCTGTTGCATTGCTGACGTCTTCCACATCGATCCTATTTGTTGGCCCATCATCGTGGGCATTAGAGTCAAAGGGCCAAGAAACCACCAGAAAATTCCGTAGACGATTCCCCAAATTGTTCCTGAAAGGCGTTTGCAGGCGGCCTTATAGAAGATCAATGCAAAAATGACGCCCATCAACATGCTAATGATCAAATGGACGACAAATCCGGATATGGCATTGGGCATGCCGATCATTGAGCCAATCTTGATTAAGACGCCCATTTTGGCCATCATGATGCCAAATACAATTCCGCCGATCAGCCCGCCTAAAGCCCCATACCCGATATTTTTTGATGTGCAGGATTGGTTCATTGAATTGATCTCCTTTATTTGAGCCGTTGTAACAGATGGTCGCCAACCCTTAATGCATTCGCTATAATGGTCAGAGTGGGATTGACAGCGCCGCTAGAGACAAAGAAGCCGCCGTCCACGACATATAAATTGTCGATGTCATGGGCCTTGCAATTGATGTCGAGCACCGATGTTTTAGGGTCGTGTCCAAAACGCATCGTCCCATTTTGGTGTCCAACTCCTGCGATCGGGATCCGCTTTCCGAAATATGCGGAGCAGGGGAGGGTGTGATGCTTCATGTCCAAACTGTTGAGGACAGTTTTGAGCTTCTTGACCAATCTGCGGTGCCCTTCAAGGTTGTTCGGTTCATAATGCAGGCAGACATTCCCTTTGCCATCGAGGAGCACCCGGTTGTTTGGATCGGGAAGGTCTTCCGACGTCATCCAAAAGTCGACCGAGTGGCGCGCCATCAGGTCGAGGACAAAGTTTGGAGTGAGCGGAGGAGCGTCTGCTTTGAACATCGATTTATCGGCTTTCCCCAGCATTTGGATGTGTCCGAGGGGAAGCTCAGAATCGGGAGCCCCAAAATAAAAATCATTGATCGCGAGCGTTTTTTGGAACTTGGTGGGATTGGCTTCCGTTGTCAGAACGACCATGGCGGTATTGTTGTGGCACATGTAATGGCGGCCCACAAGATCGGAGCTATTGCCAAGTCCCCGGGGATGGGCGCTATTGCCGGAGCGTAAGAATAGCGCGGCAGAATTGATCGCTCCGCAGGAGGAGACAACGATGTCCGCTTTGTATCTTTCCGTATGGCTGTTGCGTTTGACGATGACGTGGGAGATCTCTTTGCCGTTGGGTGTTGTTTCCAATCGCTCGACAAAGCATCCGGTCAGCATCGTCACGTTGGGATATTTCAGCGCAGGCTCGATGCAGCAGACCTGCGCATCGGCCTTCCCATCGACAAGGCAAGGGAATCCATCGCAGGTATTGCACTTGATGCATGGGCTATGGGCGCGGTCTTTCTCATCGATGATCAATCCCAGCGGCAAATGGAAAGGTTTAAGTCCTTTTCGCGCAAGTCCATCTGCGAGTTTCTGGATCCGCGGCTCATGGGCGATCGGCGCATGGGGAAACGGATCTGAGCAGGGCGGCTCCGTTGGGTCTTCGCCGCGTTTGCCGTGCACAGAAAAGAGCTCTTCGGCTTCTAGATAGTAGGATGCGAAGTCTTGATAGGAAAGAGGCCAGGCAGGCGACGTTCCGCCGTAATGTCTGATCTCTCCAAAATCCTTTTCCCTTAACCGCAATAAAGCGGCGCCGTAGAGCTTCGTGTTGCCGCCGACGAAGTAGTGGGTTCCCGGAGTGAACGCTTTGCCGTGCTGGTCTGTCCATTTTTCCGGGATATTGTAGCGGCCGTCGATGAAAACCTCTTCGGAGATCCAATTCTCTTTTTCCCGAGGCAGGTATTCGCCCCGCTCCAAGATGAGGATTTTTTTTCCGGAAGGGGCAAGCCGGTGCGCCAAAGTCCCTCCGCCCGCTCCCGATCCGATGATGATCACGTCGTAGTGGTTATGGTTCATTTTATCCTCCTGATGCAAAGCCTGGGAACAAGGTCATGCCGCCATCGACAAAGATGGTCGTGCCGGTGATGTAGTCGGCATAGTCGGATGCAAGCCATGCGCAGCAGTGCGCGAGGTCTTCCGGTTCCCCGATCCGATTGTAGGGGATCAGTTTCATCAACTCATTGTAAGCCTCCGGAGTGCTCCATGCCGGCTTGTTGATGTTGGTGCGGATCGCGCCCGGAGCGATCGCGTTGACGCGGATCCGATAGGGCGCCACTTCTTGCGCTATCGATTGCATCAGCATATGGATCCCCCCTTTCGAAGAGGCGTAGTTGACATGCCCTGCCCAAGGAATGACCTGGTGCACCGAGCTGATGCAGATCAGTTTTCCTGCTGCGCATGAGACCTCTTTTTTGACCCCTCTGCGCTTGAACTCCTTCACAGCTTCTCTCGAGCAGAGGAATTGCCCCGTCAAGTTGATCGAGATGACCGTGTTCCATTGCTCCAATGTCATTTTTTCAAGAGCGGCATCCCTTTGCAGTCCGGCGTTGTTGACCATGATGTCGATCGTTCCAAACTCTTGGTACATCTTTTGGAACATCGCGACCACTTGGTCTTCCTTAGAGACGTCGGCCTTATGGGCGTAGGCCTTGCTGCCGCTTTTTTGGATCTCATTGACAACTTCTTGAGCTTCTTCGTCGCCGACGACATAATTGACGACGACATCGGCTCCTTCTTTCCCAAGCTGAATGGCAATCGCCCTTCCTATCCCGGAGTTTGCTCCCGTGACCATCGCTTTTTGCCCTTTAAGAAGCTTCATGCAAGGGCGGCTCGGCATCACCACTTCAGGTAAGTCGCCGCTTTGAGGTGTTTGTGCCATATCTAACTCCTAAGATTATAATTGAGACCGTTGCATCATTAATCGATCGAAAAAAACGGTCATTTTGCGATCTTTCGATTTTCACTCGCCCCCTATGAGGCGTCCCGCATATGCGGGCTCGTTCAAAATCGAAATCTCATCAAAATGCCCTGTTTTTTTCTTGATCGCTGATTGATGCTCCGGTCTCATAATTGTTCTCCAGACTGCTGGATTAATTTTGCTACAAGCGCCGTCCATCCCGTTTGATGCGACGCTCCAAGGCCAGCTCCATTATCGCCGTGATAGTATTCGTTGAAGAGGATCAGGTCCTGCCAATGAGGATCAGCTTGGAACATCTTGGTTCCTCCCTGGAACGGACGTTTTCCTTCTTCGTTCCGAACAAACAAGTTGATCATCCTTTTCGATAGCTCGATCGATACGTCCCACAGGTTCATCTTGTTTCCGGACCCTGTCGGGAACTCCACCTTTAGACTATCGCCGTAATAGTGATGGTACTTTTGCAGGGACTCAATCAGTAAAAAGTTGATCGGGAACCAGACCGGCCCCCTCCAGTTCGAGTTGCCTCCAAAAAGGCCGCTGTCCGATTCTGCGGGAAGATAGCTGACCGTATAGTCTTTTCCGTTCACCGTATAGGTGTAAGGGTGGTCCTTGTGATATTTGGAAACGGAACGTATTCCATAAGGAGAGAGGAACTCGTTTTCATCCAGCATGTACTTCAAAATGCTCACCAGCCTCTCTTCCGTTAAAATGGAAAGCAGACGCCGTTTGCCAACTCCCGGTTTTTTCACGCATGCTACGTTGCAAAGGGTATGGGGATGCTTTTTGAGGAACCACTCCACACGTCGGCTGAAGGTCGTCAGCTGCTCCATCCCTTCCGGATCGAGAGTTTCAACCGCGAGGAGGGGGAGGAGTCCGACGAGGGAGCGGACCTTAAGAGGTGTCACCGTGCCGTCCGGTAAGTGGAGGCTGTCGTAGAAAAATCCATCTTGATGGTCCCATAACGAAGGTCCTTTGCCGCCTCCGCATCTGCCTATTGCATTCGAGATCCTCATGAAATGCTCGAAGAACTTCGTCGCGATGTCCTGGTAATGGGGCTCCTCGAAAGAGAGATAGAGGGCGATCCGCATCATGACCGTGCAAAAAAAGCCCATCCAAGCCGTTCCGTCCGACTGGTCGATGTGCCCGCCTGTCGGAAGATCAACGCTCCGATCGAAGACGCTGATGTTGTCCAACCCCAGAAAGCCCCCTTGGAAAAGGTTGTTGCCTTCTGCGTCTTTACGGTTGACCCACCAGGTGAAGTTGAGGAGAAGCTTATTGAAGATCCCTTTGAGAAATTCGGTGTCCTTCCGTCCGACGATCTTGGCATCGATCTTGTAGGCGCGCCACGTGCACCAGGCAAGGACCGGCGGGTTGACATCGGAAAAGTTCCACTCATAGGCAGGAAGCTGGCCGTTAGGGTGGATGTACCACTCCCGCGTCAGAAGCTCGATCTGCCGCTTGGCAAAGTCAGGATCGATGAGCAATGTAGGAATGCAATGAAATGCAGTGTCCCATGCACAGAAATAGGGATATTCCCATTTATCCGGCATCGATAAAATATCAAATGTCGTCAGGTGTTCCCATTGCCCGTTTCTGCTGATGTTCCGCTTGATCGGCGCACCGGGATCCCCATTGAGCCATTGCTCGACATCGAAATAGTAAAATTGCTTGCTCCACATGAGTCCTGCAAAAGCCCTGCGCTGGATCATTTTGAGCTCATCGCTCAAGTCGGGATGCTGAATTTCCCTGTAGAACTCATCCGCTTCTTTGGTCCTTTTCTTAAATACCGAGCCAAAGTCTTTAAACGGAGAAGAGATCTCATCTTTGCATAGCCTTAAGCGGATCTCGATGGAGCCTCCGGCAGGGACCATTTTCGAATAGACGGCAGCGCCCTTCGTGCCTTTCTGGGCGGGGTTGACAGCCTCCTTTTCCTTTCCAACGACATAGCGGTGGAAGGCGTCTTTGACATAAGGGGAGGCGTTCGGAGTCTTGAAGAGCTTTTCCTTATTGGTCTCGTTTTCCGTAAAGATCAGCTCCGGGTTCTCATCGCAATAGAGCTTATAGTCCTCGCCTGATGCCGTGCGGCATTCGAACAGGGAGAAATCGTTGCTGTTCGGGCCCTTTCTCATCTCCGGCTTTTCTTTTTCATCTCCTGTCGGCCCTTTCTCATAGCCCCAGCTCCAGGTGTTGCGGAACCAAACTGTCGGAAGCAAATGGATCGGCGCCTCGGCCGGGCCTCGGTTATGCGCGGTCACGCGGACCAAGATATCTTCTTCCGATGCTTTGGCATATTCGATAAAGACATCGAAATACCTTCCCTCCTCAAAAATTCCCGTATCGATCAGCTCATACTCAAAGTCGTTGTATCCTCGCTTTTTATTTTCCGATCGGACCTGCGCGTAGGGAAATTCGCCTTGAGGATACTTGTAGAGCATCTTCATGTAGCTATG
>JAFEGV010000085.1 GCA_018239665.1 Verrucomicrobiota bacterium
TCACTCAAAATTGTTTTTTGAGTTATAGCTTAGATTGCAACAGTTTCTAATCATGGGGAAGTCATTGAAGAAAATATGGCTGCAGGTATTTGCGATTTGCGCGGGCTTATTTATCGTGCCTCTGGTTTTTTCCAGCATCTTTGTAGCCTTGCCGGCAATTAAAACGGCTTTTACAGCGTCTTATGTTCAGCTCCAATGGGTCATGAACGTCTATGGGATTTTTATTTCAGTCTTGCTTGTTTCAATGGGAAGGCTTGCCGACGCTTTTGGTCGTAAGAAATATTATGTGGCGGGGATTGTCATTTTTGGAATGGCATCTCTAATTGGAGGAAGCGCGCAAAGCATGGGCTGGTTGATCGCTAGCGCAGCAATGCAGGGAATAGGAGGAGCCATTATTCTACCGGTATCGCAAGCGCTCCTCATCCACTTGTTTTCAGAAAAGCAAAAGAGCCATGCATTGGGAATTTGGTCGGCCGTTGCCGGGCTTGCATTTGCCATAGGTCCGATTTTAGGCGGCTTTATCTTAAGCTCATTAAACTGGCGTTGGATTTTTTTGTTCCCGATTCCTATTTTTCTCTTAAGCATAGGCATCATTATTCCAAAAGTTAAAGAATCCAAGCAGGGAAAAAAGGATGCCCGGATCGATTGGGCGGGCTTGTTTTTATTGTTTTTTTTGATCGTTCCTTTGATTTTCGGCGTGATCCATGGGCCTGATTGGGGGTGGTCTTCGATGCCAACGCTTCTTTGTTTTGCTGCCGCTCTTGTCTTTTTAGCCTTTCTGCTTAAGCATGAGAAAAAATCGGAAGTTCCAATCATACGTCCGGAATTTTTTCTCAATCGTAATTTTTTGTCTTCATCCGTGGCTAATTTTTGCTTGATCTTCTGTATATGGGGCATATTTTTTGTGACGCCGATTTATCTGCACAGTGTAAGGATGCAGCCTTCTTTAGCAGTAGGCGCGCTTCTATTGTGCATGACAGTGCCCGTTTTTATTTTATCGACTGCAGTTGCGCGGTGGTATCACCAAATCGGTCCCAAGCTATTGTTTACAATGGGATTTGCATCCATTGCGCTTTCAGCGATTTTGCAGAGCTTTTTTTCTGAAGGGACCTCTCTTTTCTATATTGGGATGAGTTTTCTCTTTTTTGGATTGGGCTGGGCATTAATTTTTGGGCCGACATTTACGATTGCGACATCGCAGATAGGAAAGCAGTTTGCGGCTTTAGCATCGGGAACTTTAATTACCATTCAAGAAATAGGCGGCTCGCTTGGACTTGCTGTTTCCGGAACGGTATTTCGAGTCCCTTTGAGTCCTGTCCAAGGGTATCAGAATGCGATGTACTTGTTGCTAGGCATCGCCATATTGGGCTTGGCGGCGTCAGTCTTCGGCTTGAGCAAAAATCCACGATAGGATCTTTTCACTTGGGGACTAGAGGGATCCTGGAGCTTCTTTTCACCGGTCTGGCAACATACTTGGAGGACAACGTCACAGGCTCGTCGTATGCGCACTCATGGATCAGCGCCTCGACGACTGCAGCATGCGACCGCGTTTTATCATAAACTTGGAATTGCCGCTCAGAACTGACTCCGAGCGCAATGATTTTTCTGACATCCAGCAGTTCTTGGAGGCAATCGAGCCTTTCAGCAATGGGGATTAAACGGTCGATCATTTCCTCGATATCTTCTTTCAGCTTTCTCGTTGAGCCCGTGTTGTCTACGATGATTGTGGTCCGGAGCCCGTCGCGCGCAGCAATGCACAGATTATGAGGTAAATGCCACAGGATGCTTTGCTGTCCCTCGCATGATCTCTTATCAGCCTGCTCTTTTTCTCCCAACCAAACAACTAAGCAGTGGATGAAAGCTGAAATCGCAATGGTTTCAGAAAGCATGGGAGAGGCGTCGCAAATGCGGAATTCCAAGGTCCCATATTCCCAGTTCGGCCTGATGTACCAGTAGAGGTCTTTAAGGGATGAAATGGCGCCGTTGTTGAGGAGGGTGGTGCAATAGGTGTGGTAGGAATCCCAGTTGGGGAAAAAGGGCGGGATTCCTGCATAGGGAAACGTTTCGATCATGCTGTAACGGCAGGAATGAAATCCAGTCTCGGAACTGCTCCAGAAGGGGGAGCTTGCAGATAATGCTAACAAATGGGGAAGGTAGCGGGCAGCTTCATTCATCAGGGCAATCGCTTCATCTCCCGATGAGATCCCCACATGCACGTGCATGCCATAAATATTCATCCGTTGAGCAAGCCATCGGAATTGTTCATAAAGGAAAAGATAGCGTGATGAAGGGTAAAACTCCCGCTCCTTCCAATCTTGAAAAGGGTGGGTTCCTGAGGTTGCTACGGAAAGCCCCAGTTCTTGCGCAATGCTGTGAACATGGGAGAGCGTTTCTGAGAGGTCTTCTCGTATTTGCTTGGCATTGAAACAGACGCCGCTTTCCACTTCAATCATCGATTGGTGGATTTCCGATTTGATCTTGGCTAATTTCAACTGGCGGCATTTTCGCAAAAATGGGATGGAGGCCGCTTTGAGGTCTTTGGTGAACGGGTCGAGCAGCTGCATTTCCAGTTCAACGCCAATGGAGGGTGTTGGGGAGCTTTGGAATGCCATATGTCCTCTCTAATTTTGCGTTAAGTTAATAGACTAGATTAGCGAACAAATGTTCAACAAGCGCGGACCATCTTTTGTCCGGTCAATGATTCAAGCACGTTGACTGGAGCTTTTTCAGGCAGGACCATGCCGCTTGGAGGAACGATGAGGGTCTGTTCAAGGGCATATTGTCCGGCTGTAGCGGCGTGGGAGACCAAATCGGTGTAGACCATCCAACAAGAATTGGGCGGGAATTCCCAATAATCTTTATGGCAGGTCTCTTGAAAGTGGGAGTTTTCTTTCATGAAATTATGCAAATTCAGCATGAAGACGTCGTAAGGGGAACGCAGTGTAATGGGAAGCCCGATTGCTTTGCCGGCCTTTTTTGTAAGCCTAAGCAATGTTTCCAATAACGAGTTGCTAATTCCTTTAGGAAAAGCGAGGTCTTTGCCCCCAAAGCGCTCTGCGAGCTCGTTAAATGGGTTGGACGTCATCCAATAGCGGCTTTCCGAAGGATTGATATTGGTGAAAAAACGGAGGATCCGGTTGCCGTGCATAGGCCGAGTTGGGAATGCATCGGTATGCAGGAGATCGTTGCGGGCTCGCGTTCGCAGCTTTCTTCCCTTTTCCTGAAAGGGGCGGAAGCTCGCATAGTCCAATTTCCATTTTTCAGCATAAGGAGGAAGGAGCTGCGTGAGGAATTGGGTGACGTTATGAGAATAATTTCTCATGATTTCAAGGAGTCTCACGGATTGTTCAGGAGAATCATGTACAAAATTGGTGATCCGGTCCGCTTGAGGCTTATAAGCGATGTTCTTTCGGTTTGCTGCGCCTGTTTGACGCTGGGCTAAAAGGAAGGAAAGATCATCTTGAGGAAAGTGGAAAGGCGCTGTTGGAAAAAAAAGAATATTACCCGACTCTAACTCCTTACAATATTTTTGATTCTCTTTGGAATAAGAGTCTTTCCAAGAATCATTAGATAAAAAGGAAGTGTCATTAATTGTAATTAATTTTGCCATAACCAAATTTCTCATTAAATATTGAGGCGAATATAGCAGAATTCGAATTTTCTATAAAGAAAATTGATAGGGGCCTTTCCCATGTGGTTATACCTGGAAAATTGGTTCTTTTTCCAGGCGGAGCGTCAATGAGTCGGAAAATCGGTGTGGTAGAGGATCTCGGTCAGCCGTTGGTCTAGATAAGGGTAAAGCTCAGGGTAGTTCTTAGAAATCATCCGTTTTAATTGAAGCGACTTTTGATAAATATCCGCTTTGCAAATGAAGGGGATCTTCAATGTTTCGCTTCGGGTATATGAGCCAAGGTCGATCTCGACGGCTTTTTCGCCGACAAAACCGCAATTGCGCCGGATATTGGGGTCGCGGTCGGCAATTCCTTTTTGGCTCCTTTCGACAATCATGTCGATCAGAGAATCAAGGCTTCTTTTAGCGGACTCGTAATCGTTTTTCTTTTTCAAGCTGCGAAAGTGCTTTTTGGGAAGCTTTGCCCGATGCTGAAGGGCAAAGTCGGTATGATCAAGGTCGATCTTGTGTTCGATGCCCAACTTATCAACGAGGGTGATCTGTTGGTTCAGGTAATCGGTATTGTTGAGATGCAGGTAGATCAAGCCGGTGTGGTCGCGAAAGTCGTCAAAGGCGATCTTGCAGCTGTTAAAGAATAAATAAAATTTATCCTCTTTTCGATGGACCCACTTGTTTCTGATCCGCTTAAATGTTTTTGGCAAAGGGAGGCTTTTTATCCAGGAAGGGACCCGCAGGTGGTGTTGCTTGAAAAGCTTCAGGACGGTTTTTCCGTCTTCGCTTAAAAAAACATACGCCTGGCCTCCATAGCTGAAGAAAGTGTAGCGCTGATCGAGGAGGTTAAGGATATGCTCCCGGTCTTCATCGGAAGGGATGGGCGTGGCCCACTCAGGGTTGAAGGGGTGGTCAGATTCGATTTTTGAGATCTGAAAACCGCCGGTCTTCTGATGGCAAAACCGCTCAATAAGGATTAATGACGTGATAAGAAGGGCGATTTGGAGGAACCTGATGAAAATCGAAGATTTTTTCATGTGACAATACTTATAAAATAGAATCTTATAAAAAATTGGAGCGTAGCGGGATCGAACCGCTGACCTCAACAATGCCATTGTTGCGCTCTACCAACTGAGCTAACACCCCTCACATGCAAAGTATGCAATAGAATGCGTGAAGAATGCTAGAGAATTTGTGAATTTAGTTCCAGAGGGAATTGCAAAATTCATTTGCCTGTTAAAATCATCTTTTTTTTCGGGAAAAGCAGTTTTGGAATTCCCTCTCCATGTAAAAAAATGCTGAGATAGTTAATATGCAGAATATGAGACCGCTGCAAAAATGATCCTGCCCTGTTAAATCAGAAATTTTGCGATCTTTTGGTTTTCGCTCGCTCCCATGGGGCGCGGTCAAATCAAAAATCTTACCAAAATTGCCTGTTTTTTCCGGATATGCAGATTGATGCAAGGATCTCAATAATGGATAAGGAGACGGGAGTTATGGTTTTTTTCGAACAGGTGCCATTAGCGCCGCCAGATCCGATTCTCGGACTGACGGTAGCCTTTCAAGAAGATCCCCGCTCTACAAAAGTCAATTTAGGAGCTGGAATTTATAAAGATGAGAACTTGAGGACGCCTGTCATGAGGGCGGTCAAGCAGGTTGAGGCCAAACTGCTCGAAACGGAGATGAGCAAGGAATACTTGCCTATTGACGGGGACAAAACCTATGTCAATCAAATTGCGCAGCTGGTTTTTGGAGCTGAGTTTTGGAAGCGGGAATCTGAAAGGGTCTGTGGTTTTCAAGCTCCTGGAGGAACCGGAGCCCTGCGTATCGGAGCAGCGTTTCTTAAAAAAGAATCGGATGGATCTCTTTATATCCCCAATCCGAGCTGGCCTAACCACAAAGGCGTATTTGCCGCAGTCGGATATAATGTTGGGCTTTATCCTTACTACAATTTTGATGCTCATTGCCTCGAATTTGAAAAAATGCTCGCTTTTTTTGAAGCTCTTCCTTCCCGCAGCATCATCTTGTTCCACGCTTCTTGCCATAACCCAACCGGAGAGGATCTTTCACCCGACCAGTGGGAATTGATTTCCGAAGTGTGTTTAAAAAAGCAATTTTTGCCTTTTTTCGATTGCGCCTACCAAGGGTTCGGACGGGGAATGGATGAGGATGTGGCGCCGATACGTTTATTTGCCGATATGCAGATCGAAATGGCGGTCGCCGTATCCCAATCGAAGAATTTTTCCTTATATGGGGAAAGGATAGGCGGATTATATATCGTCTCCAAAAACAAAACCGTGGCAGATAATGTCAGAAGCAGTGTCAAGCAGGTGATCAGGACCCATTATTCCAACCCCCCGATGCACGGCGCTAAGATTGTCGGACAGATCTTGCAGGAGGATTCATCACGGCAGGTGTGGACTCAGGAGTTAGATATGATGAGGCTGAGGATCAATCAAACTCGCAAGCACCTCATGGAATCTCTTGAAAAAAGGGTGAAAGGGAAAAATTTGAACTATATGAAGATGGGCAATGGGATGTTTTGTTTTACTGGACTCAATAAGAGCCAAGTTGAGACAATGATCCGGGATTTTGGAATTTATATGACAAGCGACGGAAGGATCAACATTTGCGGATTGAATGCGGCCAATATGGAATATGTAGCTGAAGCATTTGCAACGGTCATGCAGAGAGGCGGTGCTTCTTAATGCGTAAGATTGCGTATCGGCCCTATGTGCTTTTAGCCCTTCTGCTTTTTTGCATCATGAGTTTTCCAGAAAATGCAACGCAGTCTATCCGTTCGGCAGTCGTCTGTGGCATTTCCCCCTGTTGGAATGGGATGAATTCCCTTAAAGGCAAAACCCTTTTTTTTCTTTCGATGCCACTTTGGTCCAATAGCTCTTCCGATTCTAAAAATGGACTGGAACTTGAGCGATTAAAGCAGGAAAATCAGATCCTTCGAACTCAAATCGAAAGCGTCAGGGAATGGCTCCTCAATGAAGACAGGCTCCAAGAGCAGCTTGAAAGGTTGAAGCTGCTGGAAACGGCAGCAGTTCAAGAGTCTCAATGGAAAGATTTTTTTAAGCGGCGAAGCCAAGAACTCTGCGGCTTGCTTGAATTGCAGGTGGCCTCTGTTCCTGCTCAAGTAGTCTTTCGAGAGCCTTCCTCTTGGAGCAGTTCGATTTGGCTTAATGTGGGAGATCAGGACAATGTCCGCATGGGAAAGCCTGTAATCTGCAAAAATAGTCCTGTTCTGGTAGGCACTTCAATCGTCGGGATTGTCGAGTATGTCGGGAAGAGGCAAAGCCGGGTGCGTTTAGTGACCGATTCCCGCCTCAGGCCCTCGGTTCGCGTGGCAAGGGGAAGAGAGCAGAACCGTTATTTAATGGAGCATTTGGAAGCATTGCTATTTGCTTTTGAAGTGCGGCAGGACCTTTTTTCAACTCATGATGAAATAAAAGGGCTTGCCCTTCAGCTCAACCATTTAAAAACCCTATTAAACCACCAATCCGGTGATAGTTACCTTGCCAAAGGGGAACTTTATGGAAGCAGCAGCCCTCTTTGGCGGTCTAGAAGCCAGGTGCTCAAGGGTGTTGGGTTCAATTATGATTTTTCAGATCGAGAAGGTCCTTCTCGCGACCTGAGGACAGGGATTGCTTACGGTCTTTCCCAAAACAATCGCGCAGAGCCCGCTTCTATATTGAATGCAGGAGATCTGCTTGTCACAACGGGTTTCGATGGAGTTTTTCCTGCGGGACTGCGCGTTGCCATTGTTTCAAAAGTCGAGCAGTTAAAAGAAGGCGCATCATCTTATGAGATCGAAGCGGTCTCTACAGCCGGAAACCTCGATGAGCTTACCCATGTTTTTGTCCTGCCTCCTCTAGGATTCGAAAAATAGTTCCGATGCAGTTCTAGGAGCTCTTCATAGACAAAAACCTATCTACAAATTATTTTAGAGGCATTTTTAGCATAATTTTTGCTTTGACTAAAAATATCCTCGCTCTAAAATCCTTCAGCAACCGTCGTAAAATAGCTTCACAGATATTTGCGAACTGGGTTTTTAACTTTTTTAACTATGGAGAATCATCATGCAAAGAAATATTTGGCTGCTGCTGACAGCTGGCGTATCGTTGAACGTTGCTGCTTTTGCTGGCGACGAAACTGCGAGTGCAGAAGGCGATGCACCTACGATTGAAAATCGTGTTGTTGCTTATGTCAACAATGGCGATGAGACAGCTAGTGCTGAAGGCGATGAAACTCCAGCTAGCGCCCTTCTTGCTGCTGATAGCGAAGAAGAAGAAACACCAGCTGACAGCCTTCTCGCTGCAGACGGCGATGATGAAGAAGACGTACCAGCTGATAGCCTTTTCGCTGCTGATAGCGAAGAAGAAGAAACACCAGCTGACAGCCTTTTTGCTGCAGACGGCGATGATGAAGAAGACGTACCAGCTGACAGCCTTTTCGCTGCTGAAGGCGATGAAGAAGAA
>JAFEGV010000086.1 GCA_018239665.1 Verrucomicrobiota bacterium
GCATTCCATTTGATCTCTTTTTTGGCATTCACAATTCGATCTCCTTTTAGGAGGGCATCGTGAAATTCCCTGGCAAGGCGGGGTGTTGCGGAGGTCAGCTCCAGATCAACCTTCGCGGCATAAACGCCGCCGGCTTCGCCAAGCTTTGGATGCTTGTAAAGTTGATAGCGGAAGCTTTTGATGTCGACCCCCTCTTTTTTTCCGCCTTCGGGAGAAGAAAGAGCGGGATGGGAGCTCAGCCAGGCCAGCACATCGCTGACGGTTGGGACCGTTGGCAAAAAGGGGAAAGGAAGTTTTTGGGCGTTCAAGGAGCTTTCCCATTGCCATAGCGTCTCTTCCCACTCTTCGATCGATTGGGGCGGATTTTTTGCCATTGTCGGAGGAAGGCAGTTGATCAATTGCTGGGAGAGGGCGTTCTCTTTCTTTTTCAGCAGCATGTGCCCTCCTACTCCCATGAGCAGAGCAGAGGCCGCGCAAAGAGCTGCGAACCGGACCGCCTTTTTCTTTCTTTTCTCTGTTTGTCGTTTGGGGATCCATTTGCCTTGCAGAAATTGGACGGTGTGCTTGTCATGGGCCAAAGCGTCCAAGGCCGTGCCGATCGGGATAGCGTATTCGTGGACGATTGAAGCTGGCATGGAAAGGGCGCTCAAGTCTGTTAGGCATGCCTTAGGAAAAAATGAGGAATAAGAAAATGAAGGATACCGATCTCCAAGAACGATCCAATTCGGATTTTGAGAAGTCGCATTTTTGCTTTCCAAATAGCAGAATAAGCGCTCAAGTTCTTTTTGGACCCGTTCTTGGACCTGGTTAAAATGGGTAAGAGGCTCGGAAAGGCCGGCAAGAAGAGATGGCTCTTGGGCAATCAAAATGATTTCGTCGATCGATTTTTCCGGCAGATCTTTTGCAAGGGCGCTCAGAAAGTCTTGATGTCCAAAATGCAGCGTTTGGGTCAAAGAGATCTCATCTTTCAAGCTGATTACGCAGGAGCTCTTGGTATCTCCGAAATGAAACATTGTGAACGCGTTCTCGTGAGGGAACAGCCAGCGGCACAGCCGATAAATTGCGATGGGGGTGCATGAAATGCAGTCCGGTTCGATTTGTAGAGATTGGGCCCATTCGAGATGGGACGATATGGCAGAGTCGCGCGCAGCAAAAAGGCTAATGCTGAAGGCCTCTTTTCCCATCTGCGTCAGGGAAGCTGCGATATTGGCCTCATCGAGAGGAAAAGGGATGATCCCTTCGAGCTGGAATGGAAGCGCGGCAAGCGCTTTTTTTCGATCGGAGATCGGCAAGGAAAGGGCGCGAAAAAGAACGTCCTGAGGATTTAGAGCCGTTGCGGTATAAAAGGTCCCATTTTCCGGCAGCGGCATAGAGATGTAAAGCTGTTTGACAAGAGAATCGGATGAAAAAAAAGACTTTACGAATTCAAGGGAAATGTTCCCTTTTTCTTCCTTAAGAAGAGCCGTCTTTACTAAATTATTTTCGGCTATGAGCCCTAGGATATGCCTCATCCGTCCTCCAGAGGCTTCTTACTATATGACTTTCTAGTATTTTAATGCGATTTAAGATAAACTCACTAAAAAAAAGACATCCTTATGAATTATTTAGCCTATTCCATACATCTTGCGTTTACGACGTATACCCTTCTTCTGTTTGTTCGGGTTGTCGGTTCCTGGTTCCCATCCTTCGCCAGGCATTCGTTTATGCAGTTTATCATTCGGATAACGGACCCTTACCTTGCGCTTTTCCGGCGCTTTATCCCTCCAATCGGCGGAGTATTGGATTTGAGCCCTCTTCTGGGTTTTTTTCTTTTACAGCTAGCTGAGCAATTTATCTTTTTTCTGCTGAGATGACTTTTTTAAAACGCCCCTTTACCTTCGGAAATATCACTCTTCCATCCAATATCTTTTGCGCGCCGTTAGCAGGCTGTTCCGACCTTCCTTTCAGGCGGATGACGACCCAGCACCAGCCGGGCCTTATCTACTGCGAAATGGTCAAAATGGACGCTTTAGTCCGCCATGATCCCAATACATTCCGCCTTCTTGACTACGAGACGCACATGCATCCCATCGGGGCCCAGATCTGCGGGTCTAAGCCTCAAATTGCCGGCCAGTGCGCTAAAATTGTCGAGGACTTGGGATTTGATGTTGTCGACCTGAATTGCGGCTGCCCGGTCGATAAGGTCACCAAAGACGGCAGCGGTTCAGGGATGTTAAAAAATCCAGAATTGATCGGTGAAATTTTAGCTAACATGGTCGCCGCCGTTAAAATTCCTGTGACTGTCAAGATCCGGGCCGGGTGGGATGAGAAAAGCATCATTGCGGAACAGGTCACCCAAATTGCGGAACAGGCAGGAGCGAAAGCGATCTGCATCCATGGAAGGACGCGCGCCCAAGGGTATCAGGGATTTGCCAATTGGGACCATATCCGTCGTTGCAAGCAGATTGCCAAGAGCATTGTTGTGATCGGCAACGGAGATGTTTTCGATGCGCCGAGCGCCAAGCGGATGTTTGAAGAGACCCTGTGCGATGCCGTTTTGGTGTCTCGCGGAACGATGGGGCAGCCTTGGATCGTCGACGACATTTACCGACTCCTCTCTGGAGAAGAGATTCCGGAGAGGGACGGGCATTTTTACCGGGACGTTCTTCTGCAGCACCTCGATCACATCGCATCTTATCAAAATGAGAGAAGGGCAGCAATGGACCTAAGGCGGGTCGGTTGCTGGTATTTGAAAAAAGGCAAAGGAACCCGCAAGCTTCGAGAAGTGCTCAACAAGAGCAAATCGGTCGTTGAAATTCGGCAGCTGATCTGCGACTATCCCTGGCAGGAGACCGATTTTTCTTCAGCGATTGCTCCTGAACCGGATATGGCCGAGACATGTTAAACCAAGAGATGCATGCGAACATCAAAGGGAATGTGCAAGGCGTTGGCTTTCGCGCTACGACAAAAATGATCGCCGAACAGCTGCGCATCACTGGTTATGTCGCGAACTTGCCTGACGGCTCGGTCGAAATTTGCGCGCAAGGAACGCGCGAGCAGCTCGATCTGCTTATTGAGCAGCTGCGCAAATCCTTTGGGGACGGCAGCATGAACCATATCTCCCGCTCATTTCATGAGATCAAAACACCGCTTCCCAATTTTCAGATTAAGAGATTCTAGGGCCCTAATCGTCTTCTTGGAGTTTCTTCTCAAAGATCATCAGCAATCGAGTGATTTCTGCATTGGAATCTTTAAAGGCGGCTTCCGGCCGGGACTCTTTCTGCTTCTTTTTTTTCTTAACTGTCTTTTTCTTTAAGGAAGAAATGAACGCTTCGATGCTTTGGATCTTTGCTCCGAGATTCTTACAGGTTTGAGCGAGGCCTCGATCGGATGTGATCACAATGATTTCTTCGGGACGGCGGGCCGAATTGACCTCTTCGATGATGTACTCGTCCGCGGAGAGGTTTTGATAGGTGTAGATGATCTCAAGGGCATCGAAATGGTGTCGCATCGCGTGTGAAAGTCCAGGGTGGGACCCGTCGAACACAACAGTTGCTTTCAGTTTGAAATCGGAAATGACCTGATTGAGCTCTCCAATGAGGGCCTCTCTCTTTTTTTCTAACGCCCGCCCGGGTTTTGCGATTCGAAAAAGCAGGTTGTAGCCATCAATGAGATAACGCATGCTAAAAGGACAGGCTTTCTAACGCTGGAAGGATCTTATCAAGTGCTTTTCTTCGGTGGGAGATTCGATTTTTGATGTCTTCTTCGAGTTCTGCAAAAGTCTTTCCATATTCATGCTTAATGAAAATAGGATCGTAGCCAAAGCCTAAACTTCCCTTCTCTTCTTGTGTGATCATCCCTTCAGAAACCCCTTTTGCGCATTTTTTAAGGCCCTGAGGCGACGCTAGCGCTATCCAACACTCAAAGTAGCCATGCCGGCAAGCCTCATCGAGATGGCTCATCTCTTTCAATAGTTTGACCCGATTTTCTTTATCAGAGGCATTTTCACCGGCGTAGCGGCGTGAATAGACTCCGGGAGCTCCGTTCAATGCAGGGATCACGATCCCTGAATCATCGGCAATCACCCAGCGCTGCAGCTCGGATGCGGCGTGAACTGCCTTCAAGATGGCGTTTTCTTCAAACGTAGAGCCCGTTTCTTCCGGTGAATTATATTGAGGAAAATCGATTAAGCTAAGGAGATCGAATTTAACTAAAGGTTTTAAAATGGCGCGGAATTCGCGGATTTTATGGACATTACGGCTGCCAATGACAAGTTCCATGATCAACTTCCGAGTTTAGGGAGATCTTTCTACGATTCATCCTAGCAGGTTGATTTGCATTACACCAGGGTGTTTTGCAATCCCCTCAACTTTGCATAAGCGACGGTCTCTAAGATCCGGTCTCTCCTGTATAAAACGTGAGCAATCGGGTGACTTTGTCCGCCAAAGATCTGTCGATCGGCGCGTTTTCTACGCCTGTCTTATATTCTTGCAAAGTGAGATCGTGACGGTTTAGCGGATTGACCAGGGCAGCCGATTCGATCGAATTATGATCGGTATTAAGGATGACTCCAAAAAATGCAGCCGCTCGGTTATTGGGAAATTTGCATGCGCTATAAAACGAGCTCGATGGTCTTTCAGGCGAGCTGTAAAAACGGGCTTGGTCTGGAGAAATGCACATGGCTGTTATGGCCCCGTTTGTGAAATAAGGATGGATGTGGACGTTCTGGGCGCCGAATCGATTTAATGGAAGAGCTGCGTTGAGAGGACCTCTTGAGGTGTCGACCCCTTCCGGTTCAAAGATGCCCATCGGCAGGTTCTGATTATGCGTTTCTCCATAAAGCGCATCTGGAAATGCAACAGGATGGTAAATAACATTCCTTTTTCCCGACTCTATCGGATTTTCGCGTGTTATTGGGAGATCTCGCCAAACGATGAGATAGAGGTCTAAGTGTTCTGCGTCGTAATTGGCAAACTCGTTGCGTATCGCCTCAGGAAATAGGTGCAATTGTCTGATAGGCAGCTTGACGGTTAAATATTGGGGGAGCATAGGATAGTGCTGTCCATAGTGGCCGATTTTCGGAATGCGGTGCATGTCAAGCGCATCGCAGATTCCAGGTCGCGCCAGCCGGCCGCTCAAATCGACAAAATTGGGATCTCCGGGCATTAAGCCTGGGCCTCTAATAGGCGATGCCATTTTGATTTGCCAAAATGCTAGGTCTCTTGGTTGCGTTGCCCTTAACTGTGCCAATTGTTCCGGTGTGGGAGGAGCGGGAGTCTGTATCTGTACTGGAGTCGCTTCTTTCGCTTTGCAGCATAGGCAGTTCCATATATTGGTCAAAAAACCGACGATGGCATTCCAAATATGGCTCATTGTGTCCGCAAGACATTGAAAAGGAGGCTGCGAGGTAATGGAATCGCCAACTTGCAAACGGACCGAATGAGGTGGGGAGGCAATAGGGTCGATAGGTCTTTGCAACGCAGGATCGACAGACGTTAAGCCACAACGGTTAAAATCGGTTGGAATCATAAAAACCACACAGTTGATTTAATTTAGAGTATTTTACAGCCAGGCTAATTGGGGATCAATGTTAGTTTCGTTAATTTGTGAAAATGATTTTGATAATCAGCGTAATTAAAATTAAATTTACCTGTTTTTCAAGCGGACTAATAGGAAGAAAAAGTTGATTTTGCTGAGCTTACATTGCCCAGGCCTTAGGGCCCGGGCGCATGTAAATATCTTTAAAAGCGGATGGTTACGCTAAAAAGCTCTTGATAGCAGTGATGGTATAGTCTTCATCCTGGAACTTGAACTTCTCGCCGACGCTTTTACCTGTCATCGCTTGGGCAAGTTTCGATTGGAAGGAGAGGATGTGTTTGTCTGGGTTGGCGTCCCAAGGCCCGAGAAGAGTATAGGTCAGCTTCTGGCCTTTGGAATTTTGACATTCCACGACAGCTCCGATACCGACTTCATCAGCCGAAACATCTTCTTTGCTAATGACGCGGGCGCGGTTGAGCTGCTCGGAGAGAAACTTCAGTTCCGATTGCAAGCGGTCCCGTTTTTCTAAAGCGGCTTTGAACTCAGCATTTTCACGTAGGTCGCCGTGGGCGCGCGCAATCTCGATCTCTTTCGCATTTTCAACAGTTTCCACGGTGGCAATTTGTTGAATTTTTTGCTGAAGCTTTTGAAATCCTTCCGCTGTTGTCCAAATGACTTGGCTTTCAGTTCCGGTCGTTTCCTGCTTCTTGCGCATTTTCGCGATGCTCGGGTGGGCTACCTCTGCAAGAGAGTGCAGAATCTTATGGTCATGATCGCTCAAGGAGTGGCATTTGGTCGCGAGCAATAAGAACTCTTTGACGTTATCGACCGTCGCGTCTTGCATAATTTGACGGACAATGGCGTACCTTCCATTAGAAATCAGGGCATGGATTTTTTTCACCAGATCGCGATGAGAGGTGTCATTTTCCAGCGCAGAGAGGAGGATGAGCAGCCCTTCGAAGAATCGGATTTTGCCCAGCTTATCGCTAAACGGAATCTCTTTTTGGCTCATTATTTTCTGGAAGTACCATAGGAAAACGTCAGGATAGCGGGATGGATACGTGCTAAGCTCTTCTAGTTTTGCATTGAGTTCTTGATCTGCTTTAGCTTCGATCAGTTCGGAAAGCACGTAATCGCGCAGCGGCGCTTGGTCAAGCTTAAAGAAGAGGTCGAGAAAGATCTGTTTCCAATTTGGAAGGATCCGATGCACTTCCGCGAGGGCCCGTTTCTTAAAGCTCAAAATGATGATTGCATTGACAAGTTCTTCAATAGAAGCCGTTTTTTTGATCACTTCGGTGATTTGCGGCAATTCCTTCGCAGCGTTCAAATCTTGGAGGAAGAAATGGATTTGCAGTTCTTGCGCATGCGTGAGTTCAGGGTAGGCAAGCATCTCCTTAAGCTTGTTTAAAAGTGTCGCCTTGAAATCGCTGTTCTTCAGAGTTTCAGGGAAATCTTTTAAGAAGGAGTACACCATCTGGATCAGCGTATTCGCATCAGGCTTGTTTTCGAGAACTTTTTGCAATCTCTCTTCATGGGTGACTTCGCTGTGGCGAATGCGGAAAGGGTCGCGAAGCTCTTCAGGAGTTTCGATCATCGTGTCTTTTTTGACCTTGGCGCGCGTCGTTTGCCACCAGCGGGTCCATTCTTCAGCAGGGATCACGAGCTCGCACAGTTCATCTTTAATTTCCGCTGCTGTCTTAGGGCCTAAGTCGCGCAAGAGCATCCGGATGACTTCGACGGGATTTTCTTTCGCTTTTTGCTCCAGAAGGTCGGGGTTGCCAAATCGCAGGGCGAGAAAATGATCTTTAGGAATAGGGATCAGTGTTTTAAAAGCTGTTGCAAAGGAGATGTCTTTTTTACCCGGAACATAATCGAATTCGATCACTAACTGTTCTCGGACTAAAGAGACGTCGCAGATCTCGCCGACTCCCCACCCGCCGGTGTGGAATACGAAATTCCCCTTTTCCATGTGGGTCAGAAGCTCGTAGTTGCTGATCGCTCCTTGGAACTTTTCTTTGCTGCGCAGGCCGATTAAACGGATTTTTTCGTTAAAATGTTTGTGGTCGGAGTATCTTTCTTGAAGATGGCTATATGCGAGCTGAGCATAATTTTCGTTGTTGGTTGTCTGGATGTCCAGGATCAGTTTCAGGACATCGTGGGACACGTCGGAAGCGGGGAGTTTCTTCCAAAGAGGAAGGACCCGGTCTACGTGGCGTCCGAAAGGTTCTGCGATATCGGAGCCCTTGACGGAACGCAGGATTTCGCGGAGCTCTTCGCCTTCAACCTCGTCGCCTGAGCAGTATTCTTCCCATAATTTTAAAAATGCCGGATAGTCGTGATTGGCAATGTGAGTTTGAAAATCCTTAAGGTAACTCATCTGCATTCCTTGATTTGTTTGAAGATGGCAAGCTAGCATGTTCTTCTAAAGCTTCCAAAAATTGAAAATATATATCTGTTGCATTGGGCAGTATAGAGGGCGCTTCATTTATCTTCAACTCGACTTTGCAACTTTTTTGCTCTAGCT
>JAFEGV010000087.1 GCA_018239665.1 Verrucomicrobiota bacterium
CAAAAAAGCGACGAAACCTAAATCCGTTAACAGTCTCTTAAGGTAAATTATTTCATACCTCATTTTTTGGGTTATTAATTATGGCGCGTAAAAAAATCCCTCTTATTTCGCTTGTCTTATTAATTGTTGCCGCGATCGATAGCATTCGAAATTTGCCAGCATCCGCTTTGTTTGGCAGTCAGCTCATTTTCTTCTTTGTTCTGTCGGCAATTGTCTTTTTGATCCCCACTTCCCTTGTTGCTGCCGAACTTTCCGCTACCTTCCCTGAAAAAGGGGGCGTCTATCACTGGGTAAGCAAGGCATTTGGAGAAAAGTGGGCAATGGTCGCCATTTGGCTGCAATGGATCAATACGATTGTCTGGTATCCGACGATCCTCTCTTTCATCGCCGGTACATTCGCCTATCTCATCAATCCCGACCTTGCCCAGCAGAAGTGGTATCTGGTCGTTTGCATTCTGACTGTTTTTTGGACCGTCACTTTGATCAATTTGCAGGGGCTTAATTTTTCTTCCAAAGTTAACAATTTTTGCGCGATGGTCGGCACCATATTGCCGATGATCTTTTTGATTGTTCTCGGAGCGATCTGGGTCTTTAGCGGCAAACCCCTCCAAATCCAAATCACTTCCGATACGCTGATCCCCAGCTTGGCCAACACGACGAACTGGATCGCTTTGATTGCGATCATGGCATCCTTTTTAGGAATGGAATTGTCCGGGGTCCATGTCAATGAGATCCATGATCCTCAGCGCAATTTCCCCAAAGCGGTGTTTGCAGCCAGTTCCTTTATATTGATCAGCATGGTCTTAGGTTCTCTTGCGATTGCATTCGTTCTACCGGAAAAAGACATTAACCTGGTTTCAGGGGTCATGCAGGTTTTCACAAATTTCTTTGAGGTGTTTGGACTGCGGCCACTGGTGCCGGTACTGGCCGTTCTGATCGTCGTAGGGTCGATCGGCGGGATCACAAACTGGCTGATCGCTCCTGCCAAAGGTCTGTTGCATGCAGCCGAATTCGGCTTTTTGCCCCGCTTTTTTACCCGCGAGAACAAAAACGGCGTCGCAGCAAACGTGTTATTGATGCAAGCTGTCCTTGTCAGCGTTTTTTGTTTGATTTTCCTATTGGTTCCAAGCGTCAACGCTTTTTATTGGTTCCTGACAGCCCTTAGCACCGAGCTGTATATGATCATGTATATTTTGATGTTCCTGTCGGCTTTGGCCCTTCATCATAAATATGTGAATAGGCCCAAGTCGTTTAAAATTCCCGGAAATAATATTGGAATGTGGGTGATCTGCTGCTTAGGTCTTTTTGGCTGCCTTTCGACGATTTTAGTGAGCTTCTTTCCGCCGGACAATGTCAATATCGGAAGTTCAGCGCGCTATGTGATGATGATCTGCGCCGGTAATCTGCTGACAATTACGCCTGTTTTGCTTTTCTATCTTTATAAAAGGAATAGATCTCTCAAAGCGCGGTGAGAATCTCTCGTTGAAAAAAGGCTTCGTCGCTTTTTGGATCGAAAATCGGCTCAAAAAACCCGAAAATCGACAGAAGATTTTTTCAACGACAGACTCTGAGTTCAAGAAAATGTGTTCTGGATGATATTGGCTGTAGACAATTTTTATAATAAAAAATATATTTATTTCCTATCATGAGTTTTTTAATGTTCCAGTTTTGGAACTTTCACTATTGAACTAAGAGTACCGATGGTCCTTGCATTAACAGATGATCTTTTTCCAAACGATGGCAAGACGTTGCGGCTGACCTTTCAGAAAGATCCTTTCACTCTGGATCCTCAAATGAGCGGCGACGAGGTGTCATCAGCGGTCATTTTTTTGCTATATAGAGGATTGACACGCTTGGAGCCCGATCAAAGCATCAGTTGCGATTTGGCAAGTTCCTATTACATCCTTAATGATTATAAAACGTATGTGTTCCATTTAGGAAACCACACTTGGTCCGACGGCTCTCCGATCACAGCCCAGGATATTGCCTATTCGTGGAAAAGGGCGTTAGATCCAGATTTTCCCATCCGCGCAACCAACATTTTTAGCCCAATTAAAAATGCGGCAAGAGCCAGGGAAGGGCGGTGCTCTCTGGAAGAAGTTGGTGTATTTGCGCAAGATGACACAACACTGGTTGTCGAGTTAGATTACCCATGCCCCTATTTTTTAGAGTTAACTTCGTTTTGCACCCTTTTTCCCAGCCCTGCAAAGAAAAAAAATAAGAAGGCTGGTTTGATATGCAGCGGTCCCTTTGTGCTGGAAAAGTGGGTTGAAGGAACTGAAATTGTACTGAAACGAAATCCCCGCTGTAAAAATCCTTCCGTCCAATTGGATGCGATCCATATTCGGATCATTCCTAATGAAAAAGAAGCGTTTGATCTGTTTGAGAAAGGTGAGCTTGATTGGATAGGAGATCCATTGTCGCCTCTTCCGGTTAATTACCTGCCTGCGTTGCTGATAGAAAAAAAGATCAAGCCGCTGGCCGGCCTTGTTGGATGTTGGTTCAATTCTTTGACATCCTATTTTTATAATCGGAATTTGCGCAAGGCGATCGCTTATGCGATCTCCCGGGAAAAGTTACTGAAGAAATTGCTCCTTCCCAACGCTTTATTAGCGACCCGGTTCCTTCCCTCGCTTCTTCAAGATGATGAAGGCGTGATGGGAATTGACGAGAGCGATGAGTTGGCCAGGACATTGTTCCAAAAAGGGTTGGAAGAGCTGGGCGAAGAGAAGCTAACAGTCACGTTGAGCTATGAGAACAAGGAAGAGTTTGCCCATATGGCCTCCCTTGTCAAAGCCCAGATAGAAGCCGTTCTTCCGATCGCAATCCATCTTGACCCTTTATGCTATAAGGAATTCTGGCAGAGGATCCCCCGTTATGAGTTTGAGATGGGGCTTGCGTGCTCCATTTCCCAGTACACCGACGCGATCAATTTTTTTGAACGGTTTGAGTTTAAGAACACGATGCGCAACTTCAGCGGATGGGAGTCTGCCCAATACCAAGACCTTCTCAAGCAGTACCGTCAAACTTCCGATCTGACAAAAAGACGGATGTTAGGAGCTAAGGCGGAATCGATCCTATTGGAAGAGATGCCCCTTGCGCCTCTCTATTACCATCATCTGGCCTATCTTCAAAAGCCTCATGTTAAAAATTTGCGTGTCTCTCCGATCGGAGTGATGCAATTCGACCGCGTTATTTTGGAAAAACAACAGGAGATTGACTTTTCAAAGAGCGATTACTCGCTGTTTGAAGCAACCCACTCTTCTTGAGCTTGATCGATCTCTGATTTGATCTCAGAATGAAAAGCCCGGCGCTGACGAGAAGCGCTGCTCCGCACATCTGCATGGCATCAAACTTTTCATGCCAAATAATCCACCCTAAAAAAGCACTGTATAAAACGCTGAAATAGACAAAGCTGCCAACGACGTGGGCTGGCACCAGTGAATACGCTTTTGTGATCGCATATTGGAACGAGACTCCAAAGATAGAGATCAGGACAAAAGGCCACCAGAAAGAGGGGGCTGCAGGGATGTTTTCCCAATGCTGGCAACAGGGGTACAACGTAATCAGGCTGGAGATTAAATAAAAATAGAACAGGATGGTAATAGGAGACTCTGTCTTTGAAAGGGTCTTGATGCTGACAGAGGAAATGGCCGTTGCAAAAGCTGCGCCAATCGATGCGAAGCTGGCCAGATGCAGGAGGTTGAGCTGAGGCTTTAATATGAAGAAGAGGGAAGAAAAGCCGATGAACAAAGCGACCCAAGAAGCTGAGCTGATTTTCTCTTTGTGCCAAATCCAGACAACGATGGGAATAAATAAGGGCAGCATGTTCTCTAAAATGATCGCATCGACGAGGGCTAAGTGGCGGATCCCATAGACAGAACAAAAGATCGATGCTGTAGCAAACAACGTCCTGAAAAGGTGCATCCCTCCTTGCTTAGGTTTCAATTTTTTGAGGTTCATTAAGAAAAAGGGGAGCAAGATCAGAAAATCAAAGAAAAACCTTAAGAAAACGATCACTTCAATTCTAACCGACGGTGCAAATTTGACCGCCGCCGATTTAGCTGCATATAATAAGGGAGCCAAGATAGCAAAGGCGATTCCTCTGCTATCAAGGCCGCTGATTCCTCTCAGCTTCAGCAATCGAAGCCTCCATTACATGCGCAGGGACATGCCGCTTTTGCATTAGGGTTCTGGATGGTAAACCCTTCTTTCATCAGCAGCTCTAGCCGATCATTGGGAGACGATTCGCGGAAATCGATGATCGAGCCGCAGACTTTCGACAGGCTCGTATCGGGGACATAGATCTCAAACCCCTCTGAAAAAAAGACTAAGTCTTTGGATTCGGGGCTTGGCGCAAAGTCCATGACATATTCATACCCTTGTCCGCAGAACCCCTGCTTGACCCCAAATCGGATTCCGCATTGATCTTTTCCTTTGACTTTTTGAAGCTCTTTAAGCTTCGACGCTGCTTTGCATGTTAAAGAAACGTCCGTTGAAAAAGCGGCATGAGATGTACCCATAGGATTCCCCTAATTTTGATGGTTCTCTAAAAAGGAATAAAAAATATTAGAAGGGGGCAAATTTTAAAACAAGAGGTAAAGCGAAAATAAATAGCTGATGAGGTTTATGTGAAATATTTTTAAAGAAGAAAGGCGGTCACGCATCGATTGCGACGCGGAATCCGACATCCGCCATGCATGCAGAGGGGTCAAAGTATGACCGGGCTGCCACTTCAAGCTCTTTCTCAGGTGTCAAATAAGATCCGCCTTTAGCAATTTTGTCGTTTTCTCCATCATTGACCCATTGCCTGACGTTCCCGCACATATCATAACAGCCGTAGGGGCTGCGCGCATCATGCGTGGTATAGATTTTGTCTTGTAAAGAAACCTGGGTATTCCCGTTGTAAAAGTTGATTTGTCTTGGGAACCGCTCAACCTTGCTGCTTAAGTTCGAACGGTAATTGGCCCAGGTTGGATCGATTTCATTTTTCCCAATTCCAAAGCGGAACTTCACGAGAGGTTCGTCTCCTGATTGCGGTTGCATCCCCGCAGCTTTTTCCCATTCGGCTTCGCTCGGCAGCCTAAGGCCGTTGTCTGCGCAGTAGGCCAGAGCGCCATGCCAACTGACCTGGACGATCGGATTGAGTTCTCCGCCTGGCAAAACGTCAAAAGTGATCGTTCCTTTGTCCACCCGGATATGGATCTGGCTGGAATTGGACGAAACCTGTGTCGCGCAGATCACATTTTTCTGGTTGTCCAAGATAAGTCCTTTTTCGCCAAGCCGAATTTTTTTTTCTGCAAAGGCTTCGTTGAGCCAGTCAGCAAACTGTCCGTTCGTTACGCAGGATGCGGCGATCAGAAAGGATGGAACGTGGATCACTTGAGCTGCAGACTGGCCTTCTTGAGAAAAAGGATCTCCGAGGATCATCGGCCCCTCTGGAATAAAGACCATTTGCTGTTGATGGACTTTGCCGCCGCCCCCTTCAGCTTTGTCATCTTCCTTTTCTTTAGATTTGCCTTTGCTGCCGGAACTTGTTTTTGTAGGAGTTTGGATCTTATTTTCGATCGGATAGGCTAATGAGACGAGGATGGGAGGCTTGATCCCGTTATTTTGAATGTTCTGGGGCAGATTGCGCAGCTCGAGCTTATTGCGAACCTCTATCTGCTGCCTTTGCACATTTGAAGCAGCCTCCTTCATCCCCGGCGTCGCAGGAGCAGCTTTCGGTTGCGATAAAGAAGGGGGAGGAGCTGCCTTTTCTAAATTAGGCGATGTCGGCGCTTGACCTTCTTTTGCTGAGCTGTCGCGAGCTAAGGCCGCTTCTTTTTCAGCAAGCGTTGAGTCCACTTTGGCCATTGCGGCATCTTTAGCTTGAAGAAGCAGTTTGTCGCACCTTTCCTTAAGCATTAAGGAAGCCGTCATGGGATTTCCCGGAAGTTTTCCATGTTCCATTTCAGAATCAGTTTGAGATTGTGTTTGCTGAAGCAAGGACTCATGCTCGTCGAGCTGCTTGGAAAGGGATGCTAAAAAGGCGTTCAATTCATGCGCCCCGTCTCCTGCAAGGACACCCTGTTCCGCTAGAACTTGCTTCATTTGATCTTGTAAAGAGCCGAGCTGTTGGCTCATCTGCATAAGAGAGTGAAGGACGTCGATGCTCTGCATTAAAGAGAAAGAGGAGCCTTGTTGCGCAGTTTGACCAAATAAAAGGAGGAGCAAACGGACTTGGGAAATGAGCTGCTGAACCTGTTGCGGATTGGAAAAGCCCCAGCTTCCCACGCCTGACTGCGCTTGCTGCTGCAAAAAAGGCTGCAGAGGAGTTCTCTGTTGCGCTCGGATGTCGGAAGAGCTGCTTTGCCCTGGGGTGATTGAAGGTTGAGATTGGGAAGAAGCGCCTTTTGCCTGGCCATCAGCCATTGGAGAAGTTGTCGTTTGTTGTCCGGTTGAACGGATTTGCGTTGGTTGAGAGGGCCCGACTTGACCTTGAGCGGAGGTTTTGGAACTTGAGGCAGGTTCCGATGTTTGCCTTCCTTGGAGCTGAAGAGGGCGCGCTCTTGCAGCCGGAGATGGCGCTGCTTCATCGGCATCTCCCGGCGGCGGCGCCGCTGCCTCTTGTTGTCTTCCCTCATCCTGGGTGCGGGAAGGACTTTCTTCTTGAATGGTTTCAGTTAAACGCTGCTCTCTCGATGCGCGCTCGGAAGGAGCTGGCGTTGACTGAAGCTGTTCCGGATGTTCCGCAGGAGGCTCCTCGCGTGTTTGAGTGGAGGCGGTTTCCATCCTTTGAGAAGTAGCTTCTTCTGTAAAAGAAGGCGGCGGTTGATGGGTTTGAAATACAGTTTGGCGTGAAGTGGTCAGAGGTTCGTTGAATGTTTGTTCGAACAGACTAGGATTGTTAAATAAAGCATTTAAAAGTCTGACCTTTTCATTCAAGGAGCTTGCGTTCAGATGAGATTTGAAAGCTCCTGCGTCAAGGGCCTCTTTGATATCGGCAGTCCGAAATACGATCGTGACCGGTTTTCCCGAGATGTCCGTTCCCAAGGTAATCCTGTGTTCTTTAAGAGGGAATTTTACTAAGAAAGGAGGATCGTTTCTTTGCGGCTGAAAAAAATCGCCTATTGCCATCCTAAATACCAAGTCATCGGTCGTTTGACCTTGTTTGCCTCACATTACAGATAGAATCATTTTTAGTCCAAGAGCCGTTCAATGAATTAAAATCATTTTATTTTTGTGACTTTTTAGAAAACTTTGATTCAATATCTTGTCTTAATTGAACTGTCTCGTCGGAATTGGCTCCAATTTTGCCCCCCTGACAGCAGGCCAATTCAAAAATTGTTGCGCAAACCCACCGGTTTGATTATACTCCCGACTTCTCACATGGGTCGAAAATGAATACAGATATTGAATCTTCCGTTAAAGAGGCTATTGCAGCCGTAGAATTTTTGAAGAGAGAAGAGAGCTTGGACTTCATATCCAAAGCCTCCGATCTCATTGCGCAGTGCTTTGAGCGCGGCGGAAAAGTCCTCATTGGCGGAAACGGCGGAAGCCTTTGCGATGCGATGCATTTTGCCGAGGAGCTGACCGGACGGTTCCGCGAAGACCGCAAAGCTCTTCCGGCAATTGCCCTTTCCGATCCCGGCTACCTCACTTGCACCGGCAATGATTTTGGATTTGAACATGTTTTTTCACGCGGCGTCGAAGCGTTCGGAAATCCCGGCGATGTCTTCATCGCGTTAACGACAAGCGGCAACTCGATGAACCTTCATCGCGCCCTTATTATGGCTCGAGAGAAAGGATTAAAGACGATCGCTTTCCTTGGGAAGTCGGGCGGAAAGATGAAGGGGATGGCCGATTTGGAGTGGATTGTGGGCGGATTTGCATATTCCGACCGGGTCCAAGAAGCCCATATGACGGCAAGCCACATCATCATCGAGTTCGTCGAAAAGAAGCTCTTTCAGCCGGCTTTAGCAAATCAATAGCCTAAGTCATTAATTT
>JAFEGV010000088.1 GCA_018239665.1 Verrucomicrobiota bacterium
CAAAGGATAGGTAACCCCATTGGAACTGTGGACCGTCAAATCGCCAATGCTATTGATCGATCCCACACTTCCGGTAAAGGTGATCGCTCCGGTTCCCGCGGTCAAGTCGAGCATCTGAGCCCCGTCCAATGTGCTGCTGAACAGGATATTTCCAGCGCCAGCGCCCGAAGAAAGGGTTGTGCTTCCTGTAAGATTCACGGCATTTGTGAAGGTGATGTCCTGGTCGGAGGTCGTTATTGAACCGGTCAGAAAGACAGGCCCGCCCCCGCTTTGCGTGAATGGACCGGAAAGAGAAAATACGGTCCCGTTGGCAAAGGTCAGCGATCCGCTATTAGTCAGTGTTAACGGTCCTCCGCCTGTTGTCGTGATATTGTTGCTCAAGTCAAACTGAGGAGCTGCGAGCACAATGCCCGATCCTCCCGTCGTAGAGATCGCGCCGTTAAATGTCACAAGCCCTGTGATCGTCGAGGCCAACGCTTGCGAGATGGAGTCTGCGGAGATTGCCGTGGATGTGAAATTATTGAGGTTGTCGAGAATGAGAGATCCGATCGAGGTTCCTCCCCCTACAGGGCTATTGAGGAACACATTCCCGCTGCCTGCTTTGAGGGTCAGGTTCTGCGCTCCATTAACCGTATTGTTGAAAGTGATGGCGCCGCCGCCGGCTGAAGTGTCCAGGATGCTAGTTCCTGTAAGAGAGAGGGCCCCTTTGAACGAAATCCCCCCGGTAGCGCTCACAGTTCCTTCAAAGTTGACGGCTCCCGTTCCATTTTGAAGATAAGAACCATCGACGGTTGCGGTGTACCCCGGAGAAAGGGTGATCGTTCCTGAATTGGTGGCGAGGAAATCGCCTCCATTTGCGGTCACCACGTTTCCGTTGTGGGTCAAATCGGCAACGGCCAAATTAATACCTGCCGAACCGTTCGTATTCAAATCGCCGACAACCGCAAACGTCCCCGATCCTGCCAGTTGAGTGATCGTTGCGGCAAAGATCGACTGAGTCTGCACTCCCTGATTGCTGACAAACACGACATCGTCAAGCCGGTTCAGGGCCGTTCCCAAGTCGCCGGAAAAAGTGATCTGGCCGCTTCCGGCAGTGGCCGTCAGGTCGAAATTGCCGCTGACAGTGTTGTCCAACGTGATATTGCCGCCCGTCGAATTGACCGAGTTCAGCGCTAGGTCGCCATTTAAGGTCAGAGGACCTTGGAACGAGATCGGGTTGTCGCTGGTATCCACGCTGCCGCTGATCGTGACCCCGCCGGTCCCCGTTTGCTGGAAAGCTCCTGCGCTCACACAACCTATCCCCGTGGCGAGCAGCGTTCCGGAATTATTTAAAGTCGTCGTCCCTGCTATGCTCAACGATCCGTTCAAGGTGATGTTTGGCGAGGTGATATCGACATTTCCGGATGTCGATGTCGGGCCGGCGTTTGTCACTGTCGTAAGGCCGCTGCTGAAGGTCGATGTCGCCCCTGCCCGTGTTGTCGATTGGGTATAAGCTCCGACCGTCATTTCTGCATTGACGTTCACTCCCGAGTCGTCATGAACCGTAATGGATGTCAGAGGGGCCGTGCCGCCAACCGTTCCATTGAAGGTCAAAGTATTGCCGCACATCTCGAATACGATATTCCGCGAGTTTCCGATCCCATCGGAGTCCAGCGTTGAATAAAAGATGATATTGTTGCCGCCGGGACATGTGCTGAAGGAAAACGTGATGTTATCTGCGGTGATAAGCACCGGGCTAAAGTAATTGGTTGGATCGACTTGGTTGCTTCCAATCGAGAAGGAAGATGTAGGCGTAAAATTGATCGGAGGGTATGTCGTGAATGGGGCGTTCAATACCGCTGACGTGACGTTGATCGCATTCAAAGGCTGGACAGCTGTACCGATATGGGCGACGGTCACCGTTCCGAGACCATCGGTAATGTTGAGGGTGCGGCCCGCTCCAAACAGATCGGTGAGGGTGACGTTGCCGCCGTTGCCGTTGATCGTCAGATCGTTCAAGTTGCTCAGCTGAATGGTCCCTGTCACAAAACTGATCGGATTGCCGTTTGAAGTGATCGTGGTCAGTGCGCCGGCGTTGAAATTAAAGTTGGAGCCGGCCGTATAAATTTGGGTCGCATTGGTGTAAGTGGTCCCTGTGAAATTGAGGTCGGTCGCCGCAGTGAAAGCTGCTGTCCCGTTAGCTCCAGTTGAGGTCGAGCCGAAATTATTGAGGTTGATCGTTCCTGAGGTTATGGTGACGTTGTGGAAGGGAACCGAGCCTCCGAGGGCATTATCGAAGGTCACTGTCCCTGTGCTTCCGGTCTGAAATGTAAAATTGTTCGTAGATAGGTTCGGGTTCACCGTCCCGGTGATATGGACAGTTCCGCCGCCGGAGCCGCTTCCGGTCGAGATCGTCCCATTGGCAGCCGTTAAAGTCACGTTGCCGGTCAGCGTGATGTCATTTGCAGATGTTGTGATGTTCCCATTGATCTGCAGTTGTCCCGTCTCTTGGACAGGCCCAGTGGATGTGATCGAGCTATTTTGCAAGATAAAGGAACCGGTTGCCGTCAAGCAGCCCAGGTTCACGCTCGAACCGATAGCTCCGTCAAGTTCAATAATCCCCGTTCCGGCTGCCAGGGTCAAGCAGAAGGGTCCGTCGATGGTGTTGGAAAAGGTGATGTTCCCGTTATTGCTTGTCAGTGTGGTATCGCCGATCAAGGTGACCGGGTCGGCGAACGTGATCAGCTTGTTCGCGGTCGTGATATTGGCGCCCGTCGAGACGCTGCCTCCGCTTTCTGAAAAAGCTCCGGTCAAGCTATGCGATCCCGATGCAGGAAGAGGATTTAGCGTTAATGCGCCCGAGTGAACGATCGCAAGCGGTCCTCCATTTGTCGTCGTGACGATGCCATCCAACGTGAACTGCGTTCCCGTCAAAGACACGCCGGACAGCGCAGTCGTCGACAAGGTCCCTGTAAAGTGGGACAGCCCGGTGCCTGCGGACTGGATAATCGATGCTGCCGAAATATTGGACGCCGTGGCATTTGCAGCGCTCGAAATTTGGAATGCCGAAAGAGGATTGGTCCCGCCGAGCGCGCTGCTTAATGCTATGCTCCCGCTTCCGGCAGTTAGCGTCAGATTGCGCGGCGTTGCATCGCTATCGACGGTTCCCAACAGGTTCAGGGAGCCCCCGCCCGAATTGAGAACGATGTTATTGGTAAGCGTTGCGCTCGAAGCTAATTGAAGGGTGCCGGCTGTCGTGAGATTTGCTTTGAGGTTGATCGTAGGAGTTCCGGTCTGCGATTGGATGAACGAGCTGCTCGATACGATCGGGTTTGTAATGCTTAACGTTCCGCCGTTTGTCAAAGCGATGGCGCCGCCGGCCGTCGTTGTGACAGTTCCGTTAAAGGTAAGCGCGCCGGCCGTCGTCAAGGAAATCGGCCCTGCCACCGCGATGTTCGTATTAGCTAAAATGCTGGCAGCGCTATTGACCGTTAACCCCGTAAGCGAGGTGGTATTACCGATCCCTTGCAAGCTTACATTACCCGTTCCTGCCGTTAAAGCAAGTGCAAATGGGCCATTGACGGAAGAGGAGAACGTGATATCTCCGATCCCTGAGTTGGTGTTCAAATTGGCATTGCCGCTCAGCGTAACGGGAGAGGAAAAGCTGATGTTATCGTTGGTGGTCGTGATCGTGGCTCCCAAGGAGACCGGCCCGGCGCCGCTTTGCGTGAAGGGACCGTCTAACGCTGCTGTGATGCCATTTGCCAACGTGAGTTGGTTGGAGGCTGTGATCGTCATCGGACCGTTGCTTGCCGTCGACACGTTGTTATTAAAGGCGATCCCAAAGCCGGAAAGAACGATCCCGCTCGATCCCGATGTCGCAATCGCTCCGTTAAACGCGGCATTTCCCGAAATCGTCGTTGCAGCTTCTTGTTGGACCGAATCGGCAGTGATGGCAGCGGCAGTGACGTTATTGACATTTCCTAACACAAACGGACCGATCGGAGCTGTTCCTCCGACGGCAGCGCTCAATGTCGTATTGCCTGAGCCAGAACGCAAGATCAGCTTATGGGCGGCATTGGCATCGTTATCGATCGTTCCGCTGACGAGAATGTTGCCGTTTCCACCCGAGGTGTCCAAAATGATCGGAGTGAGGTTTAAGGGATCTGAAAGAAGTGTGATGGGGCTTGAAAGAGAGATCCCCTGGCGAGCTGTGAGCGTGCCTGCCAAATTATGCGCAGCTGATGGCCCTACCCCGATCTGGGTGTAAGACCCGTCGATCGACGTCGTATTGATCGAAGTTCCGGTGATCAATCCGGAGTTTGTCACCGTAAAAGAGCCCCCGTTTGTTGTGATGATCGAACCGCTTCGGATGAAATTATTGCCAACGAGGTTGATACCGGCCGCAGTGTTCGTGTCGATGTTGCCGGCCAAAGAAGTCGTTCCCGTCCCTGCAAGCTGAACGATGGCCCCGGCGGTAATGGAAGAGGCGTGATTGTCCCGAACGGTCGTGGCTTTGACAATCCCTAGACGGGTTGTCCCTCCGATCACCCCGGCATAAATATCCCTGCCTGATGTGAAGGTCAAATCGAAGCCTCCGTCAACCGTTCCAACCGTGATATCCCCTGCGGTCGTTCCCGAATTTAGAACGACGTTTGCCGTCAGCGTGATCGGGTTGGTGAATAAGATATTATTGTTAGTGGCTGAAACGTTGCTTGCCAGGCTTACAGATCCTCCGCCCGATTGGGAAAAGCCCCCGTCGCCGAACAGAGTCTTTCCGGTTGTTGTGGTCAACGTTCCGGTATTAACGATCAGGATCGGTCCGCCATTGCCGGTCGTCACGTTTCCTAGGATGCTAAAAGCAGTTCCGTTAAGATTGACGCCGCCGGCCCCTGTCGTGATGAGATTGTTATTGAACAATGTGGTCCCGGTGCCGGCAGATTGGGTGATGGAAGCTGCTGTGATCGCTTGGGCAGTGACATTGCGAGCGGTCGTGATCGTCAAGGCGTTCAAAGGATGGACCAGCCCTGCATTTGCACCGATTGTGAAGTCCCCTGTTCCGGAAGAAACCGTCAAACTGCCGGGTGTGACTGCTGTACTGTTTAAAGTCGATAACAGGGTGATCGGCTGATTGGTGGTCGTGAGGGATGCCGCTGTGGACAATGTGACAGGCCCTGCAAATTGGATCGAGCTTGCCGTTGAAGCGATCGCATTGGAAAGCTGTGTTGTCCCTGCGCCATTTTGCAAAAAGGCCCCATTGACGCTGCCGGTCGCCGCTGCTGACATCGTTGCAAGTCCACTGTTCGTCAATGTGAACGGCCCAAAGCCGTCGTTGTGAAAGGGGCATTGAATGCAAAGGCTGATCCGATCAGGGAGATCCCGGTGGCAGTGTTTGTCGTAAGCGCTCCGTTGAACGTCGAGGTCCCCGTTCCCGATCCCTGCTGGATAAACCCGGCGGTGATGCTTTGGGCTGTGACGTTTGTCGCATTATCGATGATGACAGAGGTAAGCGGCGTCAGCGCCGTTCCGACAGCTCCCCCTAACACAATATTCCCGGTGCCGGCTGAAATCCTCAACGCATGAGCCCCTTGCACAGTCGAACTCAATGTCGTATTTCCTGCCGAGATCCCTGTATTGAGGACGGCGTCGGATGAAAGAGTGATCGGCCCTGCGAAGGAGATGTTCGCATTTGTCGTATTGATCGTCCCTCCAAATGCAACAGCTCCTGTCCCGCTCTGAGTAAATGGGCCTGACACAGTAATCAGGCCGGCTGCCGTGCTGGTCAAGGTTCCCGTATTCGAGATGGAGATCGCGCAAGGCCCGCTGTTTGTCGTTGTGATCGCAGCGCCTCGCACGACAGAGTTCGTTGAGATCGAAATGCCTGAGGAGGTGTTTGTGTTCAGCGCGCCGTTAAACGTTGTTGTTCCAGTTCCCGCCAACTGGGTAATCGACGCGGCGTTGATCGATTGGGTCGTCACGTCATTCGCGCTATTGATGGTCATGGCGCCAATGCGAGTTGAAGATCCGACGGGTTGCTGGAGATCGATATTCCCTGCGCCTGCTAAGAAGGTAAGGGGAAATCCGCCGTCGATCGTTCCTTGGACAATGATATTGCCGCCGCCGGCGCTCGTGTCGACGATGAGCGGCGCGTTTAAGCGGATATTGTGGACCGTTGTGATATTTCCCGTTAGGCTTTTGAACGTGCCCCCTATGAAGCCGATCCCTGTTGAAGACTGGGTGATCGAACCGGAAACGATCGTCGGGCCTCCGCTGCTTCCCGAAGTGGTCCCCGTCGTAGATACAGTCAAGGGACCGCCATTAGTCGTGGTGACCGTGCCGAGCGTCGTGAAAATATTCGTTCCCGTCAGGACAATTCCTGCAGGCCCATCCGTATTGAGAGCTCCTGTAAAAGAAAACGTTCCTGTACCCCAGTTCAGGTTCATCGAACTTGCCGAAACGGGATGGAAAGTGATGTTCGAAGCGGAAACGACGGACAGCGCGCCGATCCGGGTTCCCGAACCGATGGCGCCGTCTACGATGACGTTGCTCGTCCCTGCTTCGAAGGTTAGATCAAATCCCCCATCAACGGTGCTATGCAGATGGATCTCATTGGCTACGGCCGAGGTGTCAAGAAGGGTCGTGCCGATCAACGTCACAGGACTTGCAATGTCGATCGAATTGTTGGAATCGATATGCACGCCTAAACTGACGGGGCCGCTGCCCGTTTGACTAAATCCGCCTCCCAAATTCCAGATGACGCCCGAGTTCAGTGTCAATGCGCTGCTATTGGCGATATTGATGTTGCCATTGTTTGTCGTCGTATCGACGCCGTTTAGAAAGGTAAACCCGGCGCCTGTTAAATTGAGGCCATCGACAGACTTTGTCGTGATCTGACCGCCAAATGTCGTGTTGCCCGTTCCGGCTGTTTGCGTGATCGATCCTACGGTCGCAGCTGCCGTCGTGACATTATTGGCAGAGGTGATGTTCAGTTGGTCCAGGGCCGCAACTCCGCCGATCTCACCGTTAAAGAAGGCATTTCCGCTTCCTGCTGCAATCGTCAATCTTCGAAGGGAGGCGATATCTCCATTGATCTTGCCTTGAAACGTGATGTCTCCGCCGTTGCTCGTCAACGTGGCGTTATTGACCGTATCGCGAATGATGTCGACGTTGCTTGGGAATAAGATCGGCGTGCCGACTGTCGTGATGTCGCCGCCGATAGAAATCACGTGAGGGCTTGCCGTCGAAAAGCTGATCGCATTGGTAAATAGGTTGCCGCGGATCAAGATATCGCCGGCCGTCAAACTGAGATTGGCGATCTCTGCATTGCCCAAGTTGCCAACATTGGCAAGCGTCAGAACGCCGTTGCCGGCGTTCAACGTGACGCTGCGCGCACTGTTCGTGGCTGCATCGATCGTATTCATTGTGATCGCGCCATTGGAGGAGTTGATCGCCAAATTGGCGTTTGTTCCAATGAAGATCGGCGCAGATGAGAAGTCGATGTTGCTGCCGGAAGTGGCGAATGTGGACAGAGGCGCTGTGTTGATATTGGCAGTCAATGCGGAATAGTTCTGAGTCGCTGCATTGTAATTGGCCCCGGTGAAGTTCAAATTGTTCGTCGCCGTTAAGTTCGTTGCCCCGGAAACCCCCGGCGTTCCTGCCGTGCCGATGCTGGCTACTGTCACGTTGTTGCCGCTAGCGGAAAGCGACGTGAGGGGTGTCGCTGCTCCGATCGCTCCGGAAACAGTGGTATCGCCAGGACCTGAACTTAGAGAAAGGGTATGGGCCCCATCAACGGTGCTCGACAATGTGATGGCGCCTATCCCTGCGCCTCCGGCATTAAGCGAAGAATTGCCCGTTAACGTGATCGGCGAACCGATGCTTAAATTTGTCCCATTTGTTGCAAGGCTGGCATTCAACGAAACGCCGCCTGCCCCCGATTGAGCAAAGGCCCCGTCAATTGTGAAGTTCCCA
>JAFEGV010000089.1 GCA_018239665.1 Verrucomicrobiota bacterium
AGGAGCTTCTGCGTTTCCCGAAACGTCGCGGCAAAGTCCACGTCGGCCCTTTTTTGCGTGTTCCTCTTTTGGATTTGAGAAAGCTCCTTCAAGATCTCATGGGCATCTTCGACGCGCGACTTGGACTTGCTCGTTCGGGCTTTTGGCGACTGGCGCAGCCAATCGAGTTCTTTTCGCGCTTTAGAAGCGATCGATCTCTCTTGTTGGAGCTGTCCTTTAAGGAATTCCTCTTTCTTTTCGAGAAAATGCGCATAGGGCCCCTCGATCGAAAACAGTCCTTGGGGATAGACAGCGTTGATCTCGATGGTCCGGTTGACCATGTTCTGAAGAAAATAACGATCATGGCTGACGAGCAAAAAGGAGGGGGCTTCCTTCATGAGGAACTTTTCGAGCCAAAGGATCCCTTCGAGATCGAGATGGTTTGTCGGTTCATCGAGCAATAAAAGATCGGGCGAGAAGAGAAGCTCCTTGGCCACGCTCAACCGTTTTTTCCATCCGCCGGACAGTCGCATTGCAGAAGGCTCATTGCCGGTAAAGCCCAACTTGCTGAGCCATGTTTTTACGATCAACTCCCTTTCGTAATCAGGCCTTTCGTCATCTAGCGCAAACGCCCCGAGCAAAATTTCTTCGACCTTTTGATCGGGAAATTCGCACACTTGCGGAACGTAGCCTACACGCAGCCCCCGTTTAGCTGAGATCGTTCCCTCGTCGGAACTTTCACAGCCGGCGAGGATCTTAAGCAACGTTGTCTTTCCTGAGCCGTTTGGGCCGATCAATCCCACCCGGTCGCCGGAGAAAATGCTAAAGGATAGATCTTGGAAGAGGACCCGGGAACCGAATGATTTTGATAGAGATTGGCAATTCAAAAATAATGTCATTCGACCAGTGTAGCAAAACGGAGAAAGAGTTGAAAAACAAAAAATTCAAGCGCTAGCCTAGCAAATTTTTTTGACGCCATCAATATAAATTAAACTCAAATCTAACAATTAACTAAATTTTACCACAACATTAAACTATAAATTAAAAGACAAAATTAATTCAATAATTGAAAAATCAACACAATTATAGTATAATTAACAATGTAATCAATTTCACAACATTTTGGAGGACATATGAGCGGATTTACAGACGCAGTCAAAAATATTCCGGGAAAAAGCCAATTGAACGACTTATGCTGTTCTGGCAAAGCCCCTGCAGTTCCTTATCTACTTCCAGAAGATTTCAAAGTCTATACCAATGGACGCATCGTCATTAATCATCCTTTTCCTGGGTTCCAGGAAAAGACCCTTCCTACCTTTAACGACTACTTAGGCGAAGATGGCGGATACGTCGCTATCTACTCTCGAGAGCAAGAAGGGAGCATCTACGGCGTTGGCGGCGGCATTTACGTAATGGGCCAAATTCGAGTCAAAGGCAATTACGACGGACGGATTTTCATTCCGGAAGGTTACCGTTCAGGCGATGACATCACAGGCGACCGTCGCATTTTACAACAATGCGAACAGCACCTTCCTGAATTAAAAGGCAAGATGTGGATCGGCGGCGATACAGGCGGCTGGTTCGGCATCCAAAGATAATCAGCTCCTTCCATACCGAAACAAAAGCCTCTCTTATTAGAGAGGCTTTTTTTTATCCCCCGAAACGCTTTATGCGGCCTTTTTCGAAGGCTTAGAGATCTTCTTAGCTGCCCAAACTTGGTTCAAATAGTTTGTAGCCATCCAGATAGCTCCCCGGGCGGCCGGCGTTTCCGCCAACGCATTAAGCATCACAAAATCATGGGTCGTCCCAAGGAAACGGGTCGCTGTGACGTTGACTCCCGCCTGCATCAATTTTGAAGCATATTGCTCCCCTTCATCGCGCAGGACATCGTTTTCTGCAGTCATGATGATCGCTTGAGGAAGACCTTTAAGCTGATCGATAGGAGCTAGAAGCGGAGAGCACAGCGGTTTTTTGCGCGCGGCGGCATCCGACTCGTACGCATTCCAAAACCATTCCATAGCAGGTTTTGTAAGCCATGGGCCATTGGCAAATTGGGTATAAGATTGTGTATTGAGCTCAGCGCTGGTGACAGGATAAAAGAGGACTTGGCAATCGAACTTAGGACCTTTTCGCTCTTTGGCCATCAAGGTCAGGGCGATCGACATGTTGCCTCCTACGCTATCTCCGCATACAGCTAAACGGGAGGCGTCCAGGTTCAATGCTGCGCCATTTTTAGTGATGTACTCAGCAACCGCATACGATTCTTCGATGGCTATTGGAAAGCGGGCTTCCGGCGATAGGGAAAAGTGGACGAAGACCACAGCAGAGTTAGTCCCTACTGCAAGTTCGCGGACAAGGTGGTCGTGCGTGTTCAAACTTCCCAATATCCAACCAGCGCCATGGACAAATAAGATGACGGGAAGCTTCTCTTTGGAGTTCTCAGGCCGAACGATGCTGATGGCAACTTTGCCACTAGGACCGCAAGGCAATGTTTTCTCTTCAATGCTGACTGCTGCTTTTTTGACCGGCCCCGACTGAACTTTCTCTAAAAGCGCGCGCGCCTCTTTCGGGCTGAGCTTATAGATAGGCGTTCCCCCTTTTGATTCTAAATCATTGATGAACGCTTGGGTTGTTGGCTCTAAAATTGGCTTCATGACCTCTCCTTGGTGGTTAAACCTCCTTGCATAACCCCAGACCTTTGGAAGATTGGGATATGCAAGGAGCCTTTTCCCACCTATAGGACATCGGCCGCTAAAGCTGCAAGCTCAGATCTTTCGGTACGCTCTAAAAAGACGTGGCCGAAGATAGGATAGTCTTTGAACTTGCTCACCGTAAAGGTCAAGGCATTCGAGTCTTTATCGAGGTAAGGGTTGTCAATCTGGGTAGGGTCCCCGGTCAGCACGACCTTGGTCCCCTTTCCTGCTCGGGAAATGATCGTTTTGACTTCATGGGGCGTCAAGTTCTGCGCCTCATCGATGATCATGTACATCTTCGGCAGCGAGCGGCCCCGGATATAGGTCACGGCCTCCATTTCAATTTTCTTGCTTTCCATGATCCATTTTTGCGTTTCCATCCCATTGGTTTCGCCGCTTGTCGATTGGCAGAGAAACTCCAAATTGTCATAGATCGGCTGCATCCAGTGATAGAGCTTTTCCTCTTTTGTGCCGGGCAAGTATCCAATGTCCTTACCCAAAGGAACGATCGGCCTGCTCACGAGAATGCGGGTATATGTCCCTTCGTCGAACACCTTGCGCAGTCCGGCGGCAAGGGCTAATACTGTTTTGCCGGTTCCGGCCGGCCCCATTAAAGTAATCAGCTTGATATCATCCCGGAGCAATAGGTCCATGGCGCACTTCTGCTCGACATTTAAAGGGTGGATCCCCCAGACGTCGCGCGACAACTTGATCAAAGGCTCAAGTTGTTTTTTCTGATGGTTGAACTTGCAAATGGCCGAAGACTGTTCAGGAGAATTGAGCAAACAGTACTCGTTCGGAAGCAGATCGGGCTTTTCCACGGGCAAGAAGCCGTCTTTATAAAACAGGTCGATATCTTTCTTGGGGACTTCAAGCTTCCGGTATCCTTTATAGATATTGTCATAGGAAACTTTTAAGCTAATGTAATCTTCAGCCTCTATCCCTATTGCCTCGGATTTAACCCGCATGACAAAATCTTTAGAGACCACGACCACTTTTTGGCCGCTCTCTTGGATTTTGTAAGCGACGTGCAGGATTTTGTTCGTGTTGCGGTCGAGAGGGAGAGGGAATCCGTTTTTATCTCCAAGCCTTGTGTCGACGTGGATACGAATGCTGATCCCGTTGTCGATTTTAATGCCGCTATGCAGATCTCCATCTTTGCGCAATTTCAAAGCATCGATGTAACGGATGATGTGACGGGCATTTTTACCTAGTTCGTCCGAGAGTCGTTTCATTCCATCAAGCTCTTCTAAGACGATAAGGGGAATGACAACATCGCTGTCTTTAAATTTGCTGATCGCGTCCGGGTCGTGAAGCAGTACGTTGGTATCTATTACAAATGATTTCCGTGCCACAAGTTCTTCTCCTCAGTTCAATTGATTAAGCTTAAGACTGTAAGCAGTTCGCACCTATTCGCAGTTCCTCCACAATAACACGACTTGCATCGGTTTTGGGCTGAAGGGAAAAGTTACGCAACTGGCGATCGGATCGGATTACCTCCTTGTATAAAGAATGATATCTTGGGTTATCTCTATACCCAAACAACCTCAAAAGTTGGTTTTTGACGGTGTCGTCAGCCACTGCTTTTGAAGTTCTTTGGGGATAAGCTTTTCATGGTCGAAGGCTGATAGCAAAGCCGCACCCAAGAAGCTGAGCATAATAGCAAGTTCAACGAAGCTCAACCATTTTTTTATTATAATCTTAAATCTCTTATTGCCAATTATTTAAGACATGAATTTAGCAGTCGAAAAAAACAAGTGCTAAGTCATTGACAGATGAAGCGATTTACGTTATAATAGATATTATAAAAAGGCGCATAGCCTCAATTATGGAGTATTACCATGCTGATTACGCCGAGCATATTAAGCATACCTCCTTACATTTCAACATCTTGGAAAAGCATCGCTTCTCTGCATGTCGAAATGCAGCTCTCCCACCCCGTCCTCGTTGTGACCCTGACCACCGGCGCGCGCATTAATATTCCACATTTAGATAATATCTCTATAGAAGCGATCTTTGCGAACCACGCAAAACACCTGGAGCTCGAACAAGGCTCTGCTCCGGAAAAACTCCCCCCTAAAAAACCCGCCGCACCATCGCCTGCCAAGGACACCTTGGCCTCAAGCTTTAGCTTCCCGCTCGAGACCCCGTTCAACGCTCCGCTTAACAACCTGGACCACATGGGCGCCGTCCTACAGCATAACCCAGAGCAATCCGATGCCCCGGACCTGCCTAAAGAGCTGATCCAAAAAATCACCGGCCTTTCCAAAACGATCGGCATCAGCGATCCTAATATGATCCCGCAGCCCGAGCCTCATTGCAATTGCACCCACTGCCAAATCGCCCGAGCTTTGCACGCCGGCTTTGAAGCGCACGAACCGGAGCAGATTGCCAATGAAGAGGAAGAGATCGTCTCGGAAGAAGACCTTAAGTTCCGCACATGGGACATTAACCAAACAGGCGACAAACTCTTCATCGTCCAAAACCCTCTGGACGCCAAAGAGCACTACAGCGTCTACTTAGGCGAGCCGATTGGCTGCACCTGCGGTGAAAAACACTGCGAGCATGTCCGCGCTGTTCTAAATAGCTAGCGTCTAATTACAAAAGTCCGCATCCATCTTTGGCCCATCTTTATCCTGCTGAGCTTCGCGCTCCGCGGTTTGCCCCTATGAACATGCATTTTTGTAATTAGGCACTAGTCTATTTCCCCCCGTTTCCTTTATTCTGCTTTGTTCAGGCTGAACATTTGGTCTGCCTGCGCTTGTTTGCGTCCGGTCAAAATTCTTTCCTGAAAAAAACATGGAGTAAAAAAAGGGCAAGTCATAGAATGGCAAATTGTATTGTCGAACCTTTTTTAATGGCAGACCATTTATTTGGCGATCAGGAGGAACCAATAACATGTCTAAGTTTTATCAAACCCTTTGTGTTTCACTAAGCGCGTTTTCAATGACAGCTCTTTGTGCAGATGAACCCGCCTCTCCCCAAATACAGGAAATGCCCGACGCCATCGCTGAACTGACAGCTCCAGCCCTTCCTTCTCTTGCTGCAATCGAACCTGAGCCGGTCATTGTCCAAGAACCGGTCATCGCGCAAGCAGCTCCAGCTCCTGTCGCAAAGCCGGTCATTAAGGCACCTGAAGTCCCCTTTTCTCCTTTTACCGGAAAAGTAAAAGGGCGAAAAGTGCGCATGCGCCTCCAGCCCGACCTTGACAGCCGGATCATCAAAGAGCTCAACAAGAATGATTTCCTCTCCGTTATCGGAGACAAGGGGGAATTTTGGGCTGTCGAACCTCCTGCCGGGATCAAAGCTTTCGTGTTCCGAAGCTTTATCTTAGACAATGTGGTTGAAGGCAATCGCGTCAACGTCCGACTTGAACCTAACCTCGATGCTCCTATCATCGGCCACCTTAATGCCGGCGATAAAGTCGATGGCGTTATCTCCGCAATCAACAACAAATGGCTCGAAATCGCGCCTCCTTCTGAAGCTCGGTTTTACGTCGCTAAAGAATTCGTCGAGTTTGCAGGCGGGCCTGAAGTCAAGCAACAAATGGACAAACGGCGCTTGGCTGCAGAACAACTCTTAGACGCCACGTCCCTGTTAAGCAGCTCTGAACTGAGAAAGCCTTTTGAAGAGGTCGATTTTGACAGGATCAATAAAGGCTACAACATTGTTATATCTGATTACACCGACTTTCCTGAATATGTTGAACAAGCCAAAGAGTCGCTCTCCTCTTTCCAAGAAGCCTATTTGCAAAAGAGGATCTCCCATTTAGAATCGCAGCCTAAAGCTGAAGTCGCTTCCTCTAAAAACGATTTCTCATCGGACGCCGCCGCTTTAGAATCCCTATACAAAGTTTCCGATAAAATGAAATCGTGGGACCCGGTTGAGCACGCCCTCTTTTCCAGCTGGACAAAGTTAGGCGAGAACCAAACATTAGAGCAATATTACGAAGAGCAAAAGCTCGCAGCCGTTACGCTGACAGGCATCGTAGAGCCTTATAATTCTCCTGTAAAAAGCAAACCAGGCGATTTTATCATTAAGGACAAGGACCTGCCCGTTGCGTACGTCTATAGCACAGTTGTGAACTTGCAGAGTTTAAGCGGCAAACAAGTGAAGCTCATCGCTTCCCCCCGCCCTAACAACAACTTTGCGTTCCCAGCTTATTTCGTTCTAGCTGTTGAATAATTCTTTCCGCCACTGCGGAGAGCTTCGCTCTTCGCAGTGTTTTTCATCTACAATCATCGAATCAATCACATGGAAATCAGAGAATGGGCGACCCGTGTTCTCGGCGCCGACACATTAGAAGATAAACTCTTTTGCCCGAACGATCTGACCGACTTCGAGCCCGGGCCGGCGCAATTTTGGAAAGAACCCTGCCGTCCTCCAGGAATGGAGTTCAAACGCCATTCCAAAAAAGAAAAACTGCCCGCATTTCACGAGCATCGCGACCGGGACAACCGGGCGGTCTGCCTGCACCGCTTTGCAGGACATGAGCTGCTTGCCGTCGAAATCATGGCCCATGCATTAGTTGCTTTTCCCGAAGCTCCCGCCCGCTTCCGAAAAGGAGTCGCCAACACGTTGCGCGAAGAGCAGGAACATGTCCGTTTATATATCGAGCGGATGGAAGCTCTCGGGCTCAAGTTCGGAGACCTCCCCCTCTACCGCCATTTTTGGGCCCACATCCCCTACCTGACATCCCCGATCCGTTACATCAGCGTTGTCAGCTTAACGTTCGAGATGGCCAACCTCGATTTCGCGCCGCTCTATGGCCAATCATTTGCGCGAGTCGGAGATGTGGAGTCTGCAGCTCTCATGCAGCGGATCCTTGAAGATGAGATCAGCCATGTCTCATTTGGATGGAACTGGCTTAAGAAAATGAAATCCCCAGAAATCTCCGAATGGGATGCCTGGGAACAGAACCTTCCCCCTTTAATGACCCCGAAAAGGGCCAAAGGCTTTATCGTTTTTGAGGACAATCGTAAACGGGCCGGCATTCCTCCCGAATGGATCGACAAGCTCAAACTCTCCTGATAGCAAGCGATCATCAAACTAAATTCAATTACTTTTTATTTTAATCTACAATATTAATTTTTATTTCTTTCTATTTATCTATAAATTTAGTAAATTTCTCTAGTTTTTAATCAATTTTAAAGGAACAAACATGAGCTCAACCGGCATTAGGTCTTTGACTAGATCGCCTGCATTTGATGACTTTCAAAATTTCATATCCAAAGCAAACAATCCTGAAGAACATCATGCGG
>JAFEGV010000008.1 GCA_018239665.1 Verrucomicrobiota bacterium
CCATCTTTCATAGGACGGACGGCAAGGATGCGGCGAGGAGTTTTTCCCAACATCGCCTTCGCTTTATGGCCGACGGCAAGCACTTCGTTGGTCGATGAATCAACAGCGACGACGGAGGGCTCGGCCAGGACGATCCCCTTGCCGCGTACATAGACTAAGGTATTGGCAGTTCCAAGGTCGATGCCGATGTCATTGGAGAATAGGCCGGAGACCTGACCAAACTTATCAAGGACTCCCCGTCCGAACTTTTCGACCAAATTTTTCATGCTCTTTTGATTGTAACCAGCCATAATTCCTTAATTGTATCTCAAACCTTTCAAGTCTTCAAAAGCTCTAAAACATCTTCCCAGGTGAGCTTTGCTATTGCTTCATCATCGCAACTTACGACTTTCTTGACCAATCCTTTTTTCTTCTTCTGCATTTCAGCAATCTTTTCTTCAATTGTATTCAACGTAATTAACTTATACGCGGAAACTGAATTTTTTTGTCCAAGACGATGGACGCGGTCGGTGGCCTGGCTCTCAACTGCCGGGTTCCACCACATATCATAGTGGATGACCGTATCGGCGCCGACCAAGTTAAGTCCCGTGCCGCCGGCTTTCAGAGAGACTAAGAACACCGGGATGGAAGCATCTTCGTTGAACTGCTTGACCACTTCGAGACGGTTCTTGCTAGAGCCATCGAGATAGACAAAGCGGATCCCCTTGCTCTCGAAATCTTCCCGCATGATCTGAAGCATCCGGGTGTATTGAGAGAAGATGACCGTTTTATGGTTGCCTTCGATCAATGTTTGAAGAAGCTCCATCAACAATTCATATTTTGCCGAATCCCCGCTTTCCGCTTTCTCTTTGGCAAAGATCGCCGGGTGGCAGCAGATCTGCTTCAAACGGGTCAGCGTCGCAAGGACGTGGATCTGGACGCGGTCGAACCCATCCCGCTCGACCAGCTTGACAAGCTCGTCGCGGGCTGATTCTGCGTAGGAGCGGTAAAGGTCCATCTGCACATCGGAGAGCTGGCAGTGGTAGACGATTTCAGAAACTGGCGGCAGGTCGTCGAGCACATCGCTCTTCATGCGGCGCAAGATGAACGGAGAGACTTTTTTGCGCAGGTACTCGAGGTTCTTCTGCTGCTCTTTTCCGGAGACCCGGATATATTTTTCCACAAACCTGTCGTAGGTGCCCAAAAAGCTCGGCATGAGGAAGTCGAACAAGCTCCATAGTTCATCCAAGGAGTTTTCAATCGGCGTTCCTGACAGGATCAACCGGTGTTCCGCTTGCACCATCTTCACCGATTTGGCATTGCGCGTGCCGCGGTTTTTAATATGCTGCGCCTCGTCGAGGATCACATAAGAAAAATGGGTCGCTTTATAGGACTCGATATCTTTTTGCAGAAGCGTATAAGAGGTAATAAGGACGTCATATTGGGACAATTGATCGATGATCCTCTTGCGGTTCGAAGGGATCCCGTCGACTACCGTCACCTTCATCTTGGGATTGAACTTGGCAAACTCCTCTTTCCAGTTGTAAAGCAGCGAAGTAGGACAGACGATCAACGCATGGCATCCTTTCTTCTTCATATGCTGGGACAGGGCGCAGATCGCCTGCAAGGTTTTGCCAAGGCCCATGTCGTCCGCCAAAATTCCATTGAGGAACATCATGCGCAGCCGCTCAAGCCACTTTACCCCTTCCACTTGATAGGAACGCAAAGTCGCTTTGACCTCCGTCGGCACCGGAGTGAAGGTCAACGTCCTTTCGCCGAGCATCTGTTTGCGGATCTCCATCAGCTTCTCCGTCATCGAAAACTCGACGGGAAGCCCTTCGAATTGGGAGGCATCGATATTGGCCAAGCTCCATAGCGGACGCTCGAGCTTGTGCTCATCGAGGACCTCGATCCCCATCTCATCGAACAGTTGGACAACGCCCGAGATCCGGTCAAGGTCGAGGACCAGAATTTTAGGAAGCTTGGAGCCGTCCCCTTTCTTAGCTTTAGAACGGGGAGAGTCGAGTTCGATAAAGGCCTTTTTCGAGCCCATGCACTCCCACAGCTGGTCCAACCTGACCCCTTTTAAGGCCCCATCGACGACAAGGTCAATCTCATACATATCGATCCGGTCCGTGTGGCACAGCCTTAATATAAACTGGGTCTGGTCGTAAATGAATTGGTCTAACAGATTTTGCGGACAGTTGAACTTGACCCGCTGCTGGTTGCGGGGAATAATGTCGGTCATGAACTCGACGATCTTCTTCTCCGATTTAGCGACGTAGACGCAGGTGTCGGGATTGAAGATAAAATCTTGGAACAGATCATCGATGATCTGCCTCTCTTCAACCAGGTTTCTGGCTAAAACCCCTTCTTCCGTAATGAACGAGGCGACATCTTCGTAAGTCAGCTGCGTCGCAATGGAAGGAATCTTATGGCCGTCATAGTTGAAATGCAAGGTCGCATCCAATTCCCCGTCGAGATAGGAAATGTCGCAGACAGCTTCGACATTGCCGACAAACGGCAACGTGACAAAATCCTCGATTACTTGCTGGTTCGCCACTTCCGCATACCGCGCAATCTGAGGGAGCGAATTTTCCACAAACGCTCCAAACAGGGGCTCCGGAACGGTCATATCGCGGATCTGGCGCAAATTGCGCAAATGCAAACGGTTGATATTGGGCTGGAACCGATAATAGGTGTTCTTATAGAGCATTCCTGGCTTAGCGCATTCGAAGAAACGGACATCTTCCAACGTTGCGATCTGCTCGCCTAGCAAAATGGTCGGATTGACCAAGATTTTCGAGGTCGGAGGAGGGATATACTCCAGAGAAAAGCGCAAAGAGGCCTGGACCGGAGAAAACTTTAAGGGAACTTCTAAGCTTCCCTCGTAAAGGCCCGGCAGAATAGGAAGGTCGTCTTCCTGTCCGGAAAATCCTTTTGCCGAGACGTTCTGAGACGCATTTTCATAGGCGCGCGCTAGAATCATCCCAAAGACCGAGATATCGATCTGCGCGACCCTGCTCGCCCTTTCCGTCGTCGGGTTGTCGTTGCACTGCGCCAAATCCCTGATCACCCGCATGATCTCTTGCTGAGAGTCATCGAACGACTGTACAGCAAAGCAATAACGCTTGCCGCCGATGAAGATCGGCTCCGCATAACGAAGGGCTTCGATGAAAGGCTTAATATGGGTGATGTGCAATGGCTTGGAACGGTATGGAAGCCGCAATGCCATCTGGAACTCGACCACCCCTTTGCTTTCCCCGTCTTGCGGAGGAAGCGAGGCAAACACGAGGGCAAATTCTGCCCGGTCGATCTCATTTTTCTCTTCCGGCTTGAAAAAAGGCGATGTCGCAAGAAGCTGCGACGAAATGACATATTCTTGGAGCAGCTGCTTTTGGAATTGCTCCTCTTGGCGCTGGACCTCTTTGGTCTCGGCTTCCTTGATCTTATCGAGAAGCTTTTTCTGCTCCTCCTTATTGATCCCCGCTTTTTCACCAATCTGCTTGATGTCGTTCTCTTTGGAAAACGTCACCAGGATCTTGTCGATATGCTCTTCCAAATAAAACAGGAGGGCGGCCAAATGCTGGCAATCGTAGTTATAAGGACAATCGCAGTCCGAGTCGATCGTTTCGCATTCTAAGCGATCGATCTCAATTTCGCTTTCGTAGCAATTGTCATATTGCCCTTGGACTTTAGCGCTGATGCGCATGATCTTTGTATCCAAATGCAAAAGTTTTGCGGAGACAACCTTTTGCTTGTCGTAAAGATCCTTCCCTTCTTTGACGATATTTGAAGAGAAATCTTGCTTGAGCTTTCGAAAATTCAACATAGCAGCCTGTCCAAATCGGGGTTCAGATGGAAGCACATTTATAGGTATCAGCGCAAGGAAAGACTAATTTTCACTTTCGTGTCAACACGGTCCCGCTATTGAACTGCTACCATAAGAGTCTGTCGTTGAAAAAATCTTCTGTCGAATTTCGATCCAAAATAATCTCAAAAAGCGACGAAGCCTTTTTTCAACGGCAGACTCAAATACATACCCATGAAACTTGACGACCAAAGCTAATACTTAAGTCAAGTTACCGGCTTTTCAATGCTTTTACCTTTTTTTGCTAACCGCTTCAAGAAAAATTTAATTCGATCCGATACTTTCCTTCTCTTTCGCCAAAGGTTCCATTTTTACAATTGATCATGTGGTTCGTCCAAATCGGACTTGATTCAAAAAAACGCTGAAGCTATACTTGCTCCACATTATAGGCGCGGGTGTAGCTCAGTCGGCAGAGCGTCACGTTCCCAACGTGAATGTCGTGAGTTCAAGTCTCATCACCCGCTACCAGGTTTAAATAGCCGCCAATAGATGACAATTTGCAAATGGGTTCTGAGGCATCGCCTCCCCTTTTAAAAAATGTTTTTACAGGCGTCGGTTTAAACATAACATTGCGGGTGTAGCTCAGCGGTAGAGCATCACGTTGCCAACGTGAGGGTCGTGAGTTCGAACCTCATCACCCGCTATATATACAGAGAGATTCAAAAGCCGGGAAACGGCTCTCGAAGATGGACTGTATGCTTATTTTTTTATTGTGCGTTCAATAAGGTCTGCGGGTGTAGCTCAGCGGTAGAGCATCACGTTGCCAACGTGAGGGTCGTGAGTTCGAACCTCATCACCCGCTTATATATACACAAGTTTTAAGGAGAATGAATCATGGAGCAGACGGCTGTAGAACCGCAAATCCTATCCGATGACGATGTCCGAGTTTCCATCCACCGGAAGCCTGCCTGCATTGTAGAATTCGATGTCGAAGCCTCCAAAAAACTCGTCAGCGAAGCGCACAAGATCGCCGTCAAGCGCATTGCCAAAGAAGTTACACTTCCGGGATTCCGCAAAGGCAAAGCCCCTGATGAGCTCGTCCTTAAAAATTACGGCTCCCAAGTCGATAAAGAATGGCAGCAAGCAATCGCCGACCTCGGGTTCCGCGCCTGCGAAAAGCTCGCTAAAGTCCCCCTTCTGCACCGCGACGCCAAAGTCACCTATAAGATGAAGAGCCATTCCCATGACGGCGCCCTCTTTACTTTAAGCTTCGAGACGGAACCGACCATCCCTTCCGTCGATCCTAAACAGATGCAGCTCAAACCGGTCAAGCGTCCCGATGTCAACGAAGAAAAAGTCTCTGAGACGATCCGTCAAGTCCAACTCTTTTTCGCTGAATGGAAAGCCGTTACGGACAGACCTGCCCAAGACGGAGACTACGTCCTCCTCGATGTCGACGTGATCGAAGAAACGCCTCCGACTCCGCTGTTCAACCACACCCGCTTCGAAGTCAAAGAAAAAGCGATGTCCAAATGGATGTACGATCTCGTTTTAGGTAAAAATGTCGGCGACTCCGTCGAAGGGGTCAGCGTTCCTGACGAAGACGCTTCCAAAGAAGACAAAGAAGAGCTTAAGCCTAAGAAGGTCCGCATCACGATCAAAGCGATCGATACGGCAACACTGCCTATCCTTGACGACGCGTTTGCGCAAAAGATCGGCGCTAAAACAGTTGAGGAACTGCGGACAAATGTGAACAACCTCCTCGAGAAGCAAGCCAACGACCACGTTCAGGAAGCGCTCCGCGAGCAGGCCAGCGAATTTTTGCTCACGCAATATCCGTTCGACCTCCCTGCCACCCTTATTGAAAAAGAGACCCATTTCCGCCTCAAGCAATTGATGAACGACAAAGACTTCGTCAAGTACTGGGAGTCCTTAAAAACAGAAGACCGCAGAAAGACTTTGACCACGATCCATCAGCAATCAGAAAAAGCGGTAAGGATGTTCTACCTTTGCCGTAAAGTGATTGCAGACGCAAACATCCGCGTCTCTGCCCAAGACATCCCTCCTCCAGCTACAACGCCGCTTGAGTTCTTGCTCAATCCGCAAAAAATGTTCCATCATCAGCGCAACGCTGAAATTGAGCATGCGGAAGCCTTTTCACGGCTCGTGCTTGAGAAAGCGGAAGACCATATCATCACCAACGCAACACCTGCATAATTTAGCGTTGCGCATGCCAAAAAGAGCCTATGGACTTTAGGTCCAAGGCTCTTTTTTTATCTGCTGCTATTGCCCTACCCACTTGTTTTTTATCCGTTTGATGGGCAATATGAACTCAAATGAAACCAAGGGCGCGCCTGACCGCGTTCCGTTGCTCTACCAACATCGATTGCTTATAGAGGACTGGCATGTATACGATTCCATACGTCATCGAAGATACCGGCCGCGGCGAACGCGCCATGGACATCTACTCCCGCCTATTGAAAGACCGGATTGTCTTTATCGGCACGGAGATCAACGACCAAGTCGCTAACACTGTCATCGCACAGCTCCTATTCCTTCGCGCCGAAGATCCTAAAAAAGACGTCAACGTCTATATTAACTCGCCCGGCGGATACATTACAGCGGGGCTTGCTATCTATGACACGATGCGCTTCATGGGCTATGAGATCAATACCTACTGCTTAGGACAAGCCGCTTCGATGGGCGCTCTCCTTCTCGCTGCAGGGACCAAAGGCAAGCGCTTCGCTCTGCCGAACAGCCGGATCATGATCCACCAGCCTTCCGGCGGCGTAGGCGGGACATCTGCCGACATTCAGCTTCAAGCAAAAGAAATCCTCCAACTCAAGAAAATGTGCGCGTCGATCCTTTCCGATGCAACCGGCAATCCGATCCAAAAAATTCTCGAGGACTCTGAGCGAGACTTCTTTATGGATGCTGAAGAAGCTAAAAATTACGGGCTAATCGATAAGATCGCAACACAGCCTCAAAAACAACCGACACCCAGCACAACTTAAGATCCTATGACAAAAAAAGAAAAAGAAGGCGCGACCTGCTCGTTTTGCGGGAGGCCTGAAGAAGCAGTAGAAAAATTGATCTCGGGACCAGATTCCTACATCTGCGACAAATGCGTCCGCCTCTGCATGGAGATCGTTGAAAAAAAGCCTGTCCATCACGAGCTGAAGCTTCTCAAGCCCAAAGAGATCAAACTCGCTCTTGATGAATATGTGATCGGGCAGGAACGCGCTAAAAAGACGATCTCGGTCGCCGTCTACAACCACTATAAGCGGATCCGCGCCCTCCACAAAGAAGGAGATATCGAATACAGCAAGTCCAACGTGCTGCTGCTCGGTCCGACAGGTTCCGGAAAAACGCTGATCGCAAGAACGCTTGCCAATATTCTCGACGTGCCGTTCGCCATCGCCGATGCCACGACGCTCACAGAGGCCGGCTACGTCGGAGAAGACGTCGAAAACATCATCTTGCGCCTCGTGCAGGCCGCCGATTACGATATCGCCCGCGCTGAACTTGGGATCATCTATGTCGATGAGATCGATAAGATCCGTAAGACCACCGGCAACGTCTCGATCACGCGCGACGTCTCCGGCGAAGGGGTCCAACAAGCCCTCTTGAAAATTGTCGAAGGGACCGTTGCGAACGTTCCACCGAAAGGCGGCCGCAAGCACCCCAACCAAGAGTACATCCGGGTCAACACCCAAAATATCCTCTTCATCGTTGGCGGCGCATTCGTCCACCTCGAAAAACTCATTGCAAAACGTCTTGGAAAGAGCACGATCGGCTTCGACGCTGCCGACACGCGCCACTTCGATCCGACCGAGACCAACTATCTGCTTTCTAAAGTCGAGCCTGAAGACCTGATCCAATTCGGGATGATCCCCGAGTTTGTCGGCCGATTTAACAGCATCGCCAACTGCAACGAGCTGACCATCGACGACATGGTCGAGATCCTCATTAAGCCTAAGAATGCGATCATCAAGCAATACCAGCATCTTTTCCATGAAGAGAGCGTAGAGCTCCGCTTCACGCAAGACGCCCTCCAAGCCATGGCTGAAAAAGCCAAAAGCACGGGAACAGGCGCACGCGCGCTGCGCATGATCGTCGAAACACTTCTGTTGGAATTGATGTTTGATGTCCCTTCAGATCCCACGATCAAAGAAATCGTGGTCCACAAGGACTGTATCCTCAATGGAAAACAGCCGGAGATCATCCGGTCTCATACGGCTTAAGCGTTAGACAAGCGCCGCCTTTTGGCGATAGTCATCTATACGAAGAGAAGGATCAGTTCCAACCAAAGCTGGCGCTGCAGTTGTATTGACATGCTGAATCGCTGCATCCCTTTCCGTCTCTAAGCGGCCTCGAATATCTTCATCGGAGATGTCGTCAAATAGGTGTTCAAGAACTGGATTATCGCCTCTCTCAGCGCTGTCAGGGCGCAACACTTCACGCAACAGAGCATCTTCGAGCCCGTCTCCCTTACAGTGGACAGAATGAGCGCGGCAGAAATCAACATAGCCCGATCGCGCTTCAGGGAACTCAAGCCCTGAGAACATAATGCCTCCGACATCGACAGGATAAAAGCGGGATTCGTCAATTGTAGGCTCTTTACGCAATTTATTAACAAGCGGCGCCCACTTAGGAATCCAAGATCTTTGAGTCCCATCTGCAATGGCTTGTTCTCGCGCTTGTTGCAACATATCTGCGGACTGTTTCTGCAGCATTTGCGCTCGCTGATAAACATCTTCCGGTCTTGGATCAGCATCTTGCGGGTAGAAAGCTAGCGCTGAGTAAAGGGCGAATGTATCGATGCCATTGAGCCGCTGTTCTAAAGCTATCAATTCCTGCCTGCTCTTTTGGAGTTTGGCTATTCTTCCTGGATCCCGTTCAGTTGACAATGAAGTCTCTAATGCAGCTTTTTCTTGAGCCACTTTATCTTTTGTCTTTTTAATGATCGTTTCCGCTTTGCCCATTCGGTGGATCGCTGCATCTTTTTGAGGTTCATCGGTCAGCACATTTGAGGCAAGGGCCATCGCCGTTTTATAAGCTTCATTTCCGGTTGACTTCGGAAGAGAGTTGAGAACTTGATTGGAGCGGTATAGAGGAGCTGCGCCATCAAATGATCCTTTATTATTTGGAGCGATCCTATGGTTGCGAATATCGCCCTTGTTGATCTTCGTGCTGATCAACTCTTCCGCTTCGACCACTTTATCATTAATTTCCGGGCTTGCTTTCATCATTTTGTCGAGGTCGAGCGTCCGGGTATGGCCTATCGAAGGATCGTAAAAGCGAACAACGCGCTTGCTCCAATTGATCGTAAATCCGGTTGCGTCGCCCGGCATCTCACCGCTTGCTAAGCAATGCGTTTTGACGGCATAGAAGATATCTTGAAGCTTATCGTGGTGCTTTGTCTTCAGATCAAAATAGTGGCCCTTGTTATTGCCGTATGCATTATATAGGACGACCTTGCTCCTGGGGACCTCAGAAAGCTGTAGCCGGATGTTTTCATCAGTCACATCCGTTAATTGAACAAGCGTAGTAGGACTTGGCCTTCCGCTCGGATCGAGTAAAGGATTTTGAGGAGCAAAATAATCATTAACGGGAACAGTAAATTGAGCGCCGTGAACGCCTCCCTCTTGTGTAGGCACTCGCGTATCAAAAGACGCAGATGCAACAGGATCAGCCCTTCCTTGTGAATCTAATCGATTAGGCCGTCCTTGTGAATCTAATAATGGAACCCTTTCATCTTCCTCATCGTCAAAAAGATCAAATTCATCAGGATCCGGTATCGACTGATAAGAAAAATCCCATTCGTGATCCTGGAAATCTTCCTGACCTCTTCCGAGTTCTTCCATGCCCCTATTAAATGCTCGAGAAGACCGTTCAGAATAATCTGTTGGCAAGTCACTGCATGACAATGAACGGACTCTTCCGAAAGAAGTGCGAGATGTTGGATGAGCATCGGAACGCTCTACACGCCGCTTAGACTGAGCCTGAATTTCTAGTGCCATACTTATTATTACCCATACTTTTATCTTTTATAACATTTATTATATCACACGACAAATTAAAAACAAACTATCAGCAAACACTTAACTAAACAAACAATCAAACTAAAAACATAATAATAAGTGCTTTACAACACTACCTGTCAGTTGGCCCATAGATTTATTTTTTGTTCAATTTTTAGGGGTATTTGGAGAATAGAAAGAAACCTGCTCATCCCCAACCATCAACGACACTTCAAGCTTTCCAAGATCGAAATTAAAGCATCCTATTGATTTTCAATGTCTTAAGAAATCCCAAAAATCACTAGCCGGCAGTTCGGCATCTGCTAAATGCAACCCCTTAAACAATAGGGAGTTACCCATTCCACCTCAGACTGCCCTCGCAGACTTTCCTATTATAGAGAGAGCTGATCTCACCTTAGCCTATCTTAAATGCCCCATATACAAAGGATTGCAGGCTATGTCCCTTATTTCGCCCTGCAAATAACGAGAAAATTGAAGAAATTTAACAATCCAATTCCCGGTCACCAAAAAATAATTAACAATCTAAACAGCTAATAACCAGTTAATTTAAGAAATCGTAATAAATAAAAATTAAGATTTTGTTGAGATTAAATAAAGATTTGTTAAAATGGAGCTCGAGGGAAGTAGATTCAGATCACTTCTCTGACGGGGATAAAAAGATAATAAAAACATAATAGAGTTAATGAACCAATCATCTCTTCAAAGAAAACCAGATTAGAAAATAGCTAGTCTGATTTAAGCGACAAAAGATTCCGGAAGCAATGAACAACAGATGCTGTAAAGCACGCTGAAGAGATCCTTTTTTTAAAAAATTTTAATAGAGTAATAAATCATATGGCACCACAAGTAAGTTCAACTACTAACGACCCGAACGTTGCCTTTAACAACTATATCCAGGCTTGGGAACAGCAAGAAAAACAGAATCAAACAGACCTAACAAATTTATCTGATGCAATTACCACAATGATGAGCATGCTGCACAGCGGGAATGTGCAAGAAGCATTCCAATTCGCTGGTATGGCCGTCATGCCCCAGTCAATGGCTTGCGTCGGAGATAACACAGGTCAGTTCGCAGGTGTGGAAAACATTGGTACAGGTATCCGAAATATCATGGGAGACCTGCAGAGTATTTTTAACGAAGGCGGTAGCATCAACGCATCAAATCCAAACTCGGCTGCCGATTTCTCAACATGGATAAACGAATTCTTCAATCAGATGAACCAAGGCTGTCCTGCATGGATGGACCAATCTGACTATACCAACATTATGAACACGCTGAATAGCGTTTACACTGAATTTGGAGCAACCCCGGGAAACTTAACCGCAGGCGCAGTTGTGGCTGACTTAAAAGCCTGGTTCACTAATTCAGGCAATGCTCCAAACAAAGCAATCACAGCGATGCAAGGCGACTTCCAAACGTTGAACAACTCGGTCAGCGCCATCTCATCTTCCGCAACAGCTTCGGAGCAATTTTGGACGAACGTTTATAACCAAGCTCAAGGCGTACTTAATAACATCTATCAATCGATTGGCAACTTGAACACTAATAGCGTCGCCAACGAAAAAACTAATTAATAACTAATAATTTAGGTAATTTTATGGCAGAAACCTTTTTATTTGCAATCTACCAAGCGATGGCAAATGACCAGTCAAGCCTATCTCAAATGCAGATCATTGACGGCGACACCGCCCTGTTGTTTACACAGATCGAAGAGAATATCTACAGCGTCCAGAACAACAGCCAAACTGGACCAATGGCCCAGGACAATGCACAGATTGCATACTATGCGAACCTGATGCAAGGAAACATAGGCAACTCCACACGGCAAAAATACGGAGCTAAGCTCACGGCATGGCAAGAGAAGTTTTCGCAAGCGCAAACAACCGCCCAGAACAACGAAGGTCAAGCTGACACGCTCGTTCAAAACGCGCAAACACAGACAGGACAGGACAGCAGTAACTTACAGCAAAAAACCCAATTGGCCCAGTCGATCAATATGATCGGATCATTTTTAGCTAACATTTTAGCTCAACATTACTAAAAAATTAGAGGACATTTATGTCATCGATCTCATCAATTAACAGCGCCGATCAGATCCTGCAACAGCAGATCCAGCAAGATCAGATCCAACAAAGCTCCTCTTCTCAGGATAATACGGCTGCAGCAGTTGCAATGATGCAAAACATGACGCAACTTTTAGATTCAATTTTGAATACTGGTACAGACGGCACTACACCTCCGTCTCAATTAACCAACCAAGTCAATAACAGTTAATTAAATAAATCGGGTCGAAAAGATCCAAATAAAATAAAATAATAAGGATAATTATGACAACAGTTCAACAAAACAGCGCTGAAGTTCAAGAGTTACAAGCAGTTCTGGCAGTTCTTGAAAGTGAATCAAAAAACCAAGGCAACAACGATCCTATTTTAGCCGCCATCATCAAGCAGATCTCGGAAGTTTTAGCTGCCCTTCAAGGTGGAAATTCAACACCTCCGCAAGGCGCTCAATCTTCTGCTCCAACACCTCAAACAAACCCGACCAACGGAGCGCCGACTAACAATCAAATAAGCACTGCGATGGCTCAGCTCGCAGAAGCCTTAGCCGAACTTCAAGTCCTTCTCGGGAAATACGGCCAAGAAAAGCAAAATATGACCAACAACGATATGCAGAACCTGCTGTTAGAAGCCCAAGCTTTTCTCAAACAAGCTCAAAATGACTTGCAAAAACTAGAAGATCAGCAAAGCAGCCACCACTGGTGGGATATCTTCATAAAAGTTGTGACTGCAATTGTCGGAGCTGTATTTGCTGCGATCGCTTTCGCAACAGGCAACGTTGCGTTGGGGATTGTCATCATCGCATTGACTGTAGCAGCTGAGACCGGAGCTTTTGGCGAAGCCACTAAACTCATCAGCGATGCTCTTGTAGCAATGGGAGTGCCTCCTAAAGATGCAAACATTATCGCGAGCGTCGTAGTTATCGTTGCAGTGATCGCAGCAACGGTTTTAACTTGCGGAGCTGCTGCTCCAGAAGCTGCTGCCGATGTTGCAGATGTGGTAGCTGAAGATGTTGGCACGGAAATGACTAATTTTGCAGAACAAGCTACAGAAGAAGTCACTGAAACAGCCCAAACAACAACTGAGACTGTCGCGGAACAATCGAACACGGTAGCCAATACAGCGAAGAATGCACTGAATACGGTTAAAAACGCGTTCCTCAAAGTTATCGAAGTCACCTTCGGCAGATTGCCTGCTTCCGTTAACATGGCAATCCTAACAGGATCGCAAGCTTTAATGGGCACTGACCTCGTCAATAACATTCTTGCTGCATGCCCTATGAGCGATAAGAAACGTCAAGAGCTTGAAAAAATACTGGGGATCATCACCGAAGTCCTCTGCTCGCTTGCTAGCATTGGCGCTGGCATGGGAGCTGGGATGGCTGCAGGAGCAACCTCTAGCGAAGCCGTATTCACTCAAAGCACAATGAACAAGTTGGCATTAGTTGGCATGGGCGCTCAAGCATCCGGCTCTTTTGGAGACTTTGAGCTTGCTCACATCGATTCACAAGAGGCGGACCTAGAAGCTGACTTGGGATCAGATGAAGCTTTGTCATCGCTCGTTCAAACTTTGTCAAAAATGAATGAAAGCCTGATAACAAGCGGCAATACGTTTGATTCGAAGACTCAGGCTGCCCACACTCAAGGATTGAACCAACTGATTGCTGCCTTGTCTAATAACACATTAGCGCAAGTACTCGCCGGTTAACCTGAACAATAACAATAAAAAAGGAATTAAATAATATGACAGCAACAGCACCAACACCAACACCAGCACCACTTACACCAGCAGGAACAGGAGGCCAACAGATATCAGGCGGTGGCACCAACTACGGGCAGCTCAGCGCAGGTCCGGCGGCAGAGCTTGCGACCATCCTGGCCCAATTGCTTGCGCTCTATGAAACATGCATGGAAGACTGGGCGGAGCAGAGCAAGAACAGCACGCTGGTCCAAGGCGAAACAGCTAACGCTTCTTCACAAGCTCAGGCAGCAGCAGGTGCAGACCAAGCTGCCGCAACCCGAGATCAAGCATGGCAGTCAGGACTGTCTGGCGTAGTCGGGCTAGCCCAAGTTGGAGTCGAGGCCGGCATGACCTCGTCGATCGACACTCAAATGAACAGTGAAGATACTCAACTCCAGCAAATGAGCAAGCTCAATGAAAGCGTTCAAGCTAAAATGACAACGGGTGATTTAGACATCGTACAACAGGAAGAAGGAACTGACAACCCTGCTCGTGATCCGAATGTTGAAGCCCGCCTCAAAGAAATGCAGGCTGGAAACTTCACGAAGTCTGAAGTCAATGGAACAACAGATGATGCGACCATTGAGGCTGCTAAAGGTCCCGAAATTACTAAGATCAAAGAACAGCTGGATACCCAGATCAGCGACAAGTACCAGAATCTCAGTAGACTTCAAGGCCAGAAACAACAGATTATGGGTTATGCCCAAACGTTTGGGACAGTTGCTAATGGAATCGTTGGCGGAGCTACTCAAGCAGCTCAATCCTATAAACAAGCTGACCAAGGACTTGACCAAGCGATTTCAACAACAACTAACGTTGCTTCGCAAATGGCCGGCTCTGCGCAAGGCTCTTCTTCTAGCGCTATGAACAAAGCTCAGGAAGAGATCCAAAGCGCGATCCAGCAGTTCCGCGCCGCAGCTCAAGCTTACCCACAAGGCTAATCCTCCCTTCTTTCTACGCCTTCCCGGCCGCTGTCGATCTGACAGCGGCTTTTTTATTTTTACTAAAGTCGCGCATCGAGTTAAGGTGAAAAATAAACATCTTAGGACAACCGATGGCGCCGTTTTTTTTGTATGAGCTCCTCCGTTCAGAAATTGAGACGTCGCAGCAAGGGCAGCTGATCGGCGAGCTGGCCCAGCATGGGATCTCTTTGCCGCAGATGATCGATCTCTTTGAAGAAAAAACCCTAACTCCAGTGTACGCCCATATCGACTCTCTAGGAAAACTCCCGCCCAATCAGTTGGCCGAGGATTTCATGAAAGCGAAAAGGGCCATTTTAGATTCCCTTTCCTGGATGAAGCTTTGCAATGAGACATACCGGAACCAGTTACCCGATTCTCTAAATCCTGCAGCGTTGACGCATCTTGACAAAATGGTGGAGAAACTTCAAAGCCAAATGGCGCTGATCGATCGCTTCATTCCTCAAGTGATCGCTTTCCGAAAAGAGAACCTTCCCAACGACTACAGGAAGACAGCTCAGCTGGCGTTGGACAGCATCGAACAGATCTTGCGCGCAGAGCTTAACTCCGATGAGAAAGAGGTCCCCATTGAAAAGGCGGAGGCCCATGCAAAAGTCCAGCATGTTCTACAAACGTTCCTTGCCCAGCAAAAGACAATATTCCAAGAGATCGCAGAGGATGCCAACTCTCAGCAGAGCCTCTGGGAACGGGAAGTCGTGAGCAACGGAAGGGGCATTTATATCAGCGCTTCTGACCGATGCCCGTTCCCATTAATTTACAGTGTTAAGGGAAACCTCTATGTGATCATGGAAGTGGTTTCCCATTACATTGCCAAAGGCACAGAGAAGTTCGTCTCGCGCACGGCCAATCTTAAAACGGGCCAAATTGACGCTTTGGTAAAGCCCAGGGAATTTTTCACAGAAGTGAAATCTCCTGAAGAGGAGACTATGCATAAGGAATCGGCCTTTTGGGACACCTGGCGCGATGCCGACAAGCTGATGTATTTCCAAAATAAACAAGGTATTTTACAAGTGAGGGACCGTCTCGTCTTTCAGACTGGAGAGAAAAAAGTCCTCTACCTCTTTGAAGAGTACTGCCGCGGCAAAACGATCGAATGGCTCTTCTGGGTCGGGAAAGAAGAATTGCGCAAGCTGACCTTCGCTGACAAACATCAGCTTGCCCATGACATCTTATTCGGCCTCAAGCAGGTCCATGACGCCCAGATCATCCATCATGACATTAAGCCCAACAACATCCTTCTGCACAAGACCCCCCAAGGAAATCTCTCAGCCGTTCTCAGCGATTTCCATCTCTCTTGTTACACTAACGACAAGCTGATGAAAGAAATAGCGCGGGTTGTGCCGGCATGGGCTGCACCCGAATACGCCCGGATCATGAAGAATGAAGATTCTCCATTGGAAGCTTTTTATGCTGCAGCAACGCAAAAACTGGATGTATGGGCGGTTGGGCTCATCCTTTTTATGTTATTTAATGAAGTCTCCTTACCATGGCTAGGTCTTGAGGACAACCCTCAAGTCCTCGATGCAGTTAGCTCCCTGCAACCCGGATGGGTGCCCCGATTTTCGGGGGATGAGCGCTATTTTCCTTTGTTGGAGAAAATGCTTGAGATCGATCCTGCTAAGAGGATCTCTTCAGCAGAAGCCCTGGACCGATTAAACCAGATTGTCTTGTAAGAGGAGATCCCATGTTCTACCTAGAGCTTCTCGAAAACCAAATGCTCAAGGACCAATTAAAAAATCGCTTCAAGGCAAACTTTCGCAATTCGGAAAAAATGAACGAGACCCTTTCAGGTTTTGAAAGGGAGTATTTAAGGCCTTTGGAAAAACGGATCGAGGACCTTATCCAATGTCCTGAAGAGCAACTGCCCGTGGACTACATCCAGATCAAGCGGGACATGTTCGAGATGTATCTTTGGTTCGAAATATTTAAAGAGGCCCTAAATGAGACGGCCTCATCCGTCACCCTGAATGCGATGAACATGCGGCTGCAGACCGATGAAGCCATGCTCGAGCGGCTGTTCAATGTACTTACCCTTTTGGAAGAAAAAGTCTTAACACTTCGAGCCGAGAAAAATCTTGTCAAACAAGGTGCGAAGGTCCATCAGTCGCTTGAAACGATCAAAGCTTTGCTCAAACATGCCTCGGTGAAAGAAAATGCGGATCCGGATCAGATTTCTCTGATCCTTAAGGACCAAGAAGCGTTTTTCCGTTATATCGCTCAATTTTTCCAAGACAAAGTTCCTGAATGGGAAAAGACTGTCGTGAGCAATGCTCGCGGAATCCTCTTTTCCGATCCTAAACGGTTTCCTTTCAGCGCCGTCTACACCCTGCAGGGCAACCTTTATATCTTCCTTGAGATCGTGGGCCATTTCATCGGCATCGGAGGCACGAAGATCGGCTGCCGCGCCGTCAAACTTCAAACGGCAGAGCTATTTGCCCTTATCAAGTCCCGAACTGCATTCCCCAATATCGCCGACCCCAAAGAGATCGCCTATAAGCTCGATTACAGTTTTAATGAGACGCTGCACGAAGCTAAGATCCTCGAGCGGTTCATTCACCGGCAAGGGATCGTCCAGCTGCGCGACCGGTTCGCGTTTTCGATCGATGGGGTCAAGCAGATCTGTCTCATTGAAGATTATTTCAAAGATGGTTCATTAGAAAAGCATCTCGCCGATCCACAAAACTGCAAGCTCGACCTCAAACAAAAAATATCCATTGCAGTTCAGCTCTTGACCGGGGCCCGCAACATCTTTGAAGCAGGGTATGTCCACAGCGATATTAAACCCGGCAACATTCTGATCGACCTGAAGACATTTCCGATCCCGATTGCAGCGATCACCGATTTTAATACCGCCTTTCCCATCAATGAGCCTAGCCCCGCCGGTTTGCTTTCGCATACGCCGGCATGGTGCACTCCTGAAGTCGCTTCCGTTTTGGGCGCCGAAGACCAAAGCTTGGAAGCAAAAGAGAGGCTTATCGCCTTCCTTCCTTACAGGGATATCTGGTCTTTGGGACTCATTTTTTATGAGTTTTTCTTTGAAGAGCCGCTCTCGTGGATTAATGAGCCCGAGGACAAAGTCTTCAAGACGATCGCCCATCTTAAAGGAAATTGGATCCCGGCCCGATTTAGCAAACGCCCCTTTTATTCCTTAATCCAACAAATGACCTCGATCGATCCCAAAAAGCGTCCCACCGCGACTCAAGCCTTTGATCGATTCCTGCAAGAATGCAAAAAACTGGCAATTTCTCCATGACATCTGCGCAAGTCCGCTGGGCCCCTGCCCTTTCAGAAGAACAGATCGAAAGCGCCCGTCATCTTCCTCTATTCGAAAAATGGTGGAAGGAAGAGGGGCAACTGGGTAACATCCGGACATATATTCAAAGTGAAGTCCTTGATAACACGGTCAAGGAATGCCAACTGTTTGCATCGGCTCCGCAAACTGAACAGTCCTCCCTATTTTTTCCTCTTAAAGAAAAGCTCAATCGCGCCATCGACCTTCTTCAGATCTTCTTCGAAGTTGGAAAGAATATCAAATCTCCCTTAGCTGACGAACCTGCAACGCAGCTGCTGTTCAAAGAATGCCTCGATCAGATCAAACCTTTATATGCCCTGATCGATACCGCGCTACCTCATATCGAATCGAAATTCTCATTTCCTCTGAACCAAGACGAAATCGAATCATTTGTTCAACAGCTGCGTAAAAAACATCAAAAAACAATGTTGGGATCTTCTCCCATCCCTCCAGATCAGATCGACCAATCGTGCAATAACCTTCAAATCTCCCTACATTACATCCTGCAACACTTTGCCGCCATTCGCAGGACATTGCTTACCGTCGGGCGCAACTTGATCTATTTTTCGACACCTGCTTGCCCCAATCCCTTTGCGGTCACAACAAGCGGCAAGATTTATCTCATCCTATTTGATCCGTTAAATAATATTGGCAAAGGAACTGTCAAAAGGGTCTTTCGCTGCATCGATCTGAAATCGAAGCGTTGGATCGCAGCGATCAAGGCTACGACCTATTTTCCAAAAGAAGACCTTGCTACCCAGGAAGCGTTTAGCACGAACACCTTCCGCCGCCTCTATTTCGAGGCTAATGTGCTTAAAGGGCTGGGAGGGCAAGAGGGGATCATGCAACTCTATGACATATTGCCATTCCAGGTCTCATCTGTCCCTGAAATCTTCATCTTTGAAGAACTGTTTGAATTTCAAGACTTAAGGAAATTTCTTCAGATCGCGATCCATATGCGCGATAGAGCCTGCTTTTTCTCAACCGTCCAGCAAAATCAGATTGCCCTCTTGCTTCTAAAGGTTCTAGCTACCATCCATCGTTCCAGCATCCTCCACCGCTCCATCAAACCTGACAACTTCTTGCTCAAGTTCGATTGGGACCCAAAACTGATCCGGGTTGTTGTGACAGATTTTGAAGACAGCTGCCTTCTTAAAAACCTGGAGCGTAGAAAAACAATCCGGCCTCTCCCCTATAATTATTCACCCGAATATGCCAGGATGAAGTTGAACGAGAAGCGCACCGATGAAGAGATCATCCAATGCAACAACACACCTTTTGACGTGTGGGACATGGGAGTTATCTTATACCAGTTATTTTTGCTGAAATATCCTCCCTGGTTCTCTCTCCCTATACCGGATCAAGCTTTCTTCATCGCAAAACTGCCTTCCGACTGGGCGCAGGAGGATGCCGGAGAACACCCCATTGCGCCGCTTCTGTTGGGCTTGCTCGAAATTGATCCTGCAAAACGGCTCACCGCAGAAGGGGCCGTGCAATTGCTCGAGAGATTAATCTCAACGCAAACCACTGAAAATTAATAACATAAACACAAATTCAGCCGTCTCTCTTGCGATCTTAACTTTCTAATTATCAACGCATTATTAACCTGCTTCAGACATCAAAAAGCGCCTGTATTGAGCTTGGATCTTTTAATCGGATTGCAAAATCAACGCGCATTCTTGCAATACGATTTGGCAAGCGCATAACAAAAACCATTTTTTTTCATTTCGAAAGCTACTCAATTTTAAAGCACTTAACACAACCTTAATATTACACGCAAACAAAATCTTTTAATTTAATTTCGTTTTGATAAAATGATGTTCGAGAGAATAGATTGTTTTTAATTTCGAAACAAAAAAATCGAAAAACAAAACAACGCATAATATTAATAAATCTTAATACAGGAAAATAATGTCAGCACCAATAGATCCAACCGTACAAGCTGATTACAACAGCTGGCAAAATGATGTGAACGAGACCAACTACCTCAACACAGAAATGCAACAAAAAGAAGCAAGGCTCCAAGAGGTTTCAGGCATGATGGGAACCCTTCCTGCAGAGTCAGCTTTTACCTTGATCCCCCTCTTTATGCTCATGGTAAGCAATATCGACGGCGTCCAACAAGTATCGATTCCTGCAAGCCAAGCAAACGAGGAGGCTGATGCCAACAATCTCGTCACCCTTACCCAATCGGATGATAACTACCTCGCATCAAATGCCAACACTTACGCCACCGGCACAAACCCCGACGGCTCCCCAATGACACAATCGCAGCAAGATGAATACCAAGATACTTACAATCAATCCATCCAAGCGCAAGCCGCATTAAATACAATGTTCTCTACCCCTGGATGGTGCGATCCGAACTATGCGAACAATATGACCGCCGCGATCGATTCATGGCAAAGCGCAACAAATAATCTATCGACTTATAACTCAAGTACCGATACATACGGCGGCGATAATCCATCCTATTACTACGCTCAAAACATCAATAACTACGCTCAAGACCCTTCTAGCTCGCCCTATGGCGCAGATGCCAATAACCTCGAGACATCGCTCAATACCGAAAGCTCATTGAACAACAGCATCCAATCCCAGCTGCAGGGAACGATCAAGACCGGAATTTCCTTAATGCAGCAATACGAAGGAAGCACAAAGAGCTGCGGAGCGGCCATGCTGAAAGAAAAAGACTACTGGGTCCAACAGCAGGGCAAGAATAGTTAATAATAAATAATACAAGGCAAAATTATGACAAGTACAATAGCAACTCCGTTTGAGCCGGTAAACGTTGAGAATCCGCTTTTATTCCTATCGGAAATGCTTAATAAGTTCTCCGATGGTCAAATGATCGAAACGACCGTGGAATCGCAGACCATCATGTTGCTGACAAACTGCGAGTCCCATTTATCTACTGATGAAATGAACGAGCTCAATGGGTATGCAGCTCAGATGCAGAGCATGATCGATTACGGAAATTCTAATCCAGGATGGCTCACAAAACAAACTCAGCAAGACAAAATGACAGAGCTCAATACCGATTTCAGCACGGCTATGCAAGAAGGATCGATCAACACTCAAGACATTCAGGGCTTCGTGCAAGCATTCCAGACAGCTATGCAGCTCGTGATGTCAGGACTTCAATCAATGTCGAGCATGTATGATTCGATCTCATCAAGCGAATCATTTGTGTCCTCATTAATAGCAAACTAATAACAAATAAAAAGAGAAAATATCATGTCCAGCTTAATTGTAAACTCTTCCGTTTATGTAGAACCAGCTAATGCCTGCCCTACCGCAGCGCCAGCTACCGCATGTCCTACAGTCGCCCCAGCTAATATTGCCGCGACAGTAATCCTCAGCAACGCTTGCCCAGCTGAACCAGCTGAAGCGGCTCCTGCAGCGCCTGCGCTCACAACCGACTGCCCAGCTGAACCAGCTGAAGCGGCTCCTGCAGCGCCTGCGCTCACAACCGATTGCCCGGCTGAACCAGCTGAAGCGGCTCCAGCGGCTCCCGCTCTTACGACAGCCTGCCCAACTGAACCGGCTAATGCAGCTCCTGCAGCCCCAGCCCTTACGAACGGCTGCCCTGCTGAACCTGCAGTCGTGCCAACTCGATAAAAACAACATCATTTGGCGTTTTGAATATTAGATAAAATTTGCTCTAGAGGATCTCTCCTCTAGAGCAACAATAACGAAAACCCCAAATCAGAAATAAAAAATAAATAATAAAGAGATACTAACATGTCAGAATTAACAGTAAACAATAACGAAACAACAACGACAGCAGGCAATTCAACGGCAGCCCCAGCGCTCCCTAAGGCAAGCTTAGAAGATTTCAGCGCAGCGGTCGGTTTAGTGGCCGGCGCTCTTACAGACATGACGGCGCTAATGGGCCAGAACTCCTCCAAGATCAGTTCCGACAACGCGGAAATGCAAGAAGGGATGATGCAAGTTTATATGCAGCAAGAGCAGGATGCAGAAAACAACCTGCAGCAACAGCTCACCGAATCTCATAAGCACGGCATATTCCATAAAGTTGAAAGCCATGCCAAATTGATCGGAGAATGCGCAGTGATGGCAGGCGGCCTTGCGACAGGACAATTTGAACTCTGCGCCGCAGTTGCGACGACCATGCTCATGTCCCACTATGCATCCCAAATCTCAGCCGGAGTTGCTGATCTGTGCATGAAGATCGACCCAAGCATGAACCCCAATGTCGCTGCCATGATTGGCGATGCGGTCACCACTGTGGTTATTGCCGTCGCGGTCGTCGCTGCAGGCCAAGGCGCATCTCTTTTAGACGATGGATCAGCTGAAGCCAAAATTGGAGAAAAAGTCACAAAAACTGCTGCCAAAGAAGCGGGAACGGAACTTAGCGATGTTGCAGAAGAAGGCGCAACAGACGCAGCAGAAGCGGTTGGGGGAGCAGCAGGCGCTACAACAGCCACAGAAAGCAGCGTTCAACTGTCCTCTGAGCGGATCGAAGGACAAGTGACAGAAGCTGTAGAGAAAAAAGCAGAGAATACACTGCTTGATCAAGTTAAATCTGTCCTCAACACAATCAATCCATTCAACAAGCATACTGCCATTAATGAATTTGCGTTAGGTCTAGCCCAAGGCTGGAGCGGAACAGGCGGAACAAATGACGCCCTAAAAGTATCAGGCAACGACAGCATGAAGATGGAGATCATCGCAAATGCTATCACTGGCGTTCTTACCCTCGCAGTCAGCGCCGGATCAATGGGCGGAATGATGTCGAGCTCTGCTGAACTGAAAGGCGCAAAATCAACCGAGATCCTTCAAGCCTCAAGATTTGTCAGGAACTTTGCAATGCTCACCCAGGCTGTAGCAGGTGTTGGAGCAGGAGCCTATAGCGGCAAAATGGCTGTGACTGAAAAGAAATACGGCCATATCGAAGCGAACCTTGAAAACGTGCAGTTCAACCTCGAGCTCATCTCGCAGGAAAACCAGAACAACATCAAGACCTTAAGCAATACGATGAACGACTGCTTTACCGATATCCAATCCTTGTACAACACCCTATCGAGCACGATTGGGACAATAGCCCAAGAAATGTACGCTTAAACAACATCATTCATAACAAGGAACTATCATATGTCAACAGAAGTTATTAATAATAATAACCTCGGAGCAGTTTCTGCTTCCCCAGGACAGAACTCTCCTCCGCCTACGGGCGGCAGCAACGTGGGCGCCATGGCTGCTGCGATTTTTCAGATTGCTGCTACCATGACCAAGCTCAACAACAACAACCTAGAAGTCTCTATTGATGCGACCGACTTTCAAAACGACTTCAATAAAGAACAGCGCGCAGCAACAATTGAAGAAGGGAACAAACAAGCCCTTGGAAGCTGGCTCGAAATGGGCTCTTCCCTGTTTTCTGCCACAGTCACCTTAGGCACATTAGGCGCCGATAACTTAGGCAAAGCTGGAGAGTTACAAGACCAGCTGAAAGAGCAAAGCGGGCAGTTGGGAGAATTGCAAGACTTCCAAGGCAAAGTCCAAGACAAGATGACAATGAAAAGCCAAGAAATCGAAATGCAACAACTCGATTCCAATGGAAATCCTATTAGAGATCCCCAGGTGGATAACAGGATCAAAGAGATGGAATCTGGAAAGATCCTCACATCAGACGTCGCAAATGGAACTTCCCTCAATGATGAAGCAATCAATGCAACTGGTAATAACGAACTCACTGCAATCAAAGGCCAAACCGATGATCAGATCAGGAACAAGCATTCCGAAATCGAAGCGACAAACGGAGAACTCCAGAGAAATAACAATCGAAACAGAATGATCTCCGAGATCGTCAACCAAGCAGGTAAATCAGGTTTTGATGCTGGAAAATCTGTTGCAACAGAGCAAGCGGCACATGCTAGATCTGCCGGCCAAGCTGCCCAGTACGAAGAAAAGACCATGACTGAATCCGGACAAGCCGCGCTAAAAGCAATTGAAACCAACCAGAATACCGCGAACTCGGCTCTCTCTTCTCTTGCTCAAGCTGGAAGATGAGCATAAGTTAAATCCTCCCACAAGAGATCATCCCCTTCTCTTGTGTTTGCCGGCTCGGATGAGCCGGCCTTTCATCTACGGAACAAGAGCCATCCCCCTCTTGTTTCAGCCGGCTCGAATGAGCTGGCCTTTCATCTACGAAACAGGAGGTCATCCCCCCTCTTGTTTCCGCCGGCTCTTACGAGCCGGCTTTTTTTTTGCACGGTAGACAGCTAACAAATCGGATGGTATGGTCTGCTCATGTGCTGGAGAAACGTCTATGAGCGCTGCGCCGATCATCGTCCTGGAACAATTTTTCAATGAGATCCAAGCCCAGCTTATTGCCGAAGCTGCAAAAAAAGCCTTAGATCAAGGGCAATCGATCAAAGCCATTCTAAACCCTATTCACAAGTCCTATTTGCCGGAAGCGGCGCAATTACTTGCTGCATTTGAGCTGGCAGACCCAACTCTTGCAGGTTTTCTGCGCATCAAGCGCAAGCTCCTCGAATCGAAAAAATGGCTAGAAGCAACAGCGGAGGCGTGCCGGGCATTTTATGCAGGCAAGACAGCTCTTGCCGCATGCAACGCAAACTTATCGGAAGCTGAGGCTGCAATCAACGATCAGTTTCTTTTAGTCAATGCCCGAATCCCTTCTGTCTATGCCTCGATCAAAGCCCAATTGCCGACCGATTACAACGCTTCCCTCGAGAAGGTCTATGCAGAGCTCGAGCAGATCATGAAGCCTCGTATTGCAGCAACTCAAGAAAAAGATCCAGGCGCAGAACTCAGCTGGCGGCAGTTCCTGGACTTGAGCAAACAGCAGCTTTCCCTTTTTGCAACGCTGTGCGTCCAACAAAAAGAGATGCGGCTCAAAGCGCTTTTGCAAGAGGGGCGCAGCATGTATTTCACTAAATTCCCCAACCTCTCTTTTTCGGTGCTCAATTCATGGACAGGTTCTGTCTATGTCGTCATGGACGTCATCGGTCAAATGCTTGGAACGGGTGAATCAAAGATCGTGACAAGGGCAGTAGAACTGCAAACGGGGAAAATTGTCGCAATCGTCAAGCCCAGGACCCTCTTTCAGGATGCGAAAAAAGAAGGCGAAGAGCTTTTTTTGCGCAACAGAAGCTTTGTCCAATCCTGGCGCGAATCGGAAATTCTGATCCGTCTGCAAGGAACGCCGGGAATCATCTCCGTCATTGAGCGGATTCCTTTTGAGTTCGATGGGGTCCGCCACCTCTTTTTAGCCGAACAGCGCTACGAAGATGGCTCATTAGGGAGCATTTTAAACAAGATCATTAAAGAAAAAAAAACAGAAGAAGCTTTTGATCAACCGACCTCCATCTCCCTCGCCCTTCAATTATTAACGGGCCTGGCCCAGCTCCACAAACTGGGATTCATCCACCGGGACATCAAGCCCGATAATATCTTATGCGACCGGACAGACCCTTCTTATGAACAAGCCGTGATCTGCGACTTTAATCTCGCCTGCTCTCTTGTAGAGTTAGAACTGCATAAAAAGCTCGCCTTCTCTCCTATCTATGGCGCGCCGGAATATATTCGCGCCTTTGTCCAACTAAAAGAACTCGGAAGAGAGGCGTTAGCTGCAGCCTGCTCCTTTTCATTAGATATCTGGTCGATGGGCCTTGTTCTCTATCAGCTTTTCTTTTTAGAACCATTGCCTTGGGACAATGAGCCTAAGAGCGAAGAAGATCTCAATCAGCTCTATGCGCACATTTGCGACCTGAAAGAGGATTGGATTCCGAAAAAATTCTCCACGCATCGCCTCTTTCCCCTCATTAACGCCATGCTCCGCATCGATCCTTCTCAGAGGATCCAAGCTGCATCAGCTCTTGCAGAGTGCCAGCGCCTCTCTCAAAAGCTCTAGTTTCCATTTTCAATTCCGAACACAAATTCAAATATTTTTTATTGATTTATTCACGTCAATTAATAAAAGTGCGAATTAAGCGAGAAAACTAAGAGAGGTTCCTAGTGAAAACTAAAAAGCTACGCCTCCGATGCCGCTCGACTTCTTTGCGAAGGAAACCTTTTGGAGAGTCCGCCTTAATTTTGAAGAAGCGATCGGGCTTGGCTGGGAAACCTTTTACAATAAAGACAAATATCATTTCTCTATTCGCGCCGCCTATGAGATGTCCCAATGGCTAAATCAAAACCAGCTTTTTAATACCTTCTATTTTCGCGGACAAGACACCATTTCCAGCGTCCCGATCCGAAGCCAGGGCGACCTGAGCTTCCAAGGGATCAAAGTCGGAATGAACCTCGACTTCTAACACCACTCTGAGAAACTATTCTAAGCGCAATGCTTGGAACAGTTTCTCAGAATTACAGCATTTGAATAATTATCAATGAGCTTATCCGCCCTGCATGCTCATGTATCCATTTGCCATATTGACGAGCATTTTCATTATAGGCAGGCAAGCATTAAGGGCTGCTTCTCCTTCTTTTATCTGTGTAGAAGTGTAATTACTAGGATTAGAACCGTTAGTCTGAACGACTGTCGCAATGTCCTCTAAAGAATAACTTTTGCCATCATATTGAAAGAATGGCGTATTGAAGAGTTCGTTGAGACAAGTGCAAATGGGGCCGCTTTCATTGTTAAGCTCCCTATCAAGATTGAAAATACAGCAACTCATATTGTAATAGAAGTTTTGCGTGGATGGCGATTCATTGATATAACCTTGAGTCCAACTGATCCAATTTTCTAAATTCACATTTGAAGAATTAATCGCAGGCTGGAACCCAACGCTTCCGGCTGTTCCATCCTCATCGATCCAGTTATCAACATCTTCAAATAGAGAATTAAGCGTCCCGTCGGAAACGCCTTCCTGCAATTGCTGCCAGTCGGCAGGGTTGCTTGCTACTGTTTGAGATAGCTTATAGATCGAACTGCCATCCGGCAACGTTTGGTTTAAAGCCGTATTGATCGCCTCTGATACAGCATCTGGCTGGCCTCCCGAACTTGTAAAAGAGCTATAAGCCGACTCCCAATTGCAGACAGCATTGGCAAAAAGGGTATAGGCAATTTCTAAGGTAGGGCCTGTTTGCTTGGAAAGAAGCATATGTCCCAGCACTTCCATCGAAACCCATAGCTGCTCAGAGGCACCATAGAGGGCCTGAGCGCAGCTTTGGGTCGTTGTTTCGGTAGCAGCCGGCGCGGCAGCTTCTGCTTGTGCTGAACTTGACTGATATAAGTTGCTAGGACTAACGAGTGAAGCTTGTATGTTGATTGCTGACATATTTAATACCCCCAATTACATGCTATATATACCTCTATTATAGCATTTGAATTTAAAGAAATAATTAATATGCTCAAATAAAATACTAATCGCTAGACACTCATAATTAAAGACTTACGACACTAATCCAGCCTTCCAATAACCGACTTAAAAATTTAATTATCAGTCATTTAAGATTGGCCATCAGCAGTCTTTTAGCGCAATTTCCCAGATCCTAATTCAGTGGTTCTTTACCGAAATATCCTCGAGCGCATCTTTCCTGACAGAAGCCCCCTATGATAGGGCAACTTTACATTTTTTCTAAAAAAACAAAACGAAACAAATAACCAAATATCACCAACTTACAAAACAATCTGAAACAAACTTAACTCATCTTAATTGAATATTAATTCTAATATTATAATATTAAAATAGGATTATTATTTAATTGTTTTACCCAGGAGGTAAAAATGTCAGTCAATCCACAAACCGGTCCTTCTGAATATTCAGAGAACATCCAAAGCTCGATCACCGCCATGCAGAACATGGAAAATAGCATCATGCAAAAAGCTGCCGATAAGCTCCAAACAGAGCTTGGAATGCTTGAAACATTGCCAACAGAGGTCGCTTATTCATTTTCAGTTGCCGTCATGGGGCAGGCAACGCAGTTGCTGGGCATTAGCCAAGTAGGCGTGCCGTCAGAACAGCTCAATACCCAAAACGCAACGCTGAATATGGTCACCTACATTCAATCCCTTTGGAACGATTTATCGGGAAGCGCACAGGGCTACAATTCCAATAACGGCAGCAAACCATCTTCACAGCAATCAGCTGATGCAGAAGACCTGTATACGGGCTTAAAGGACCTGCAAGGTCTATGCGAAGCTAGCTTGAACCCTAGCAGTCCAGACAGCGGTTGGATGAATCCGAACACGGCCAATTCGATGCTCAATAGCGTCAATACGATCTTAAATGCGATCACTGATGGTGGTCAGGATACTACCGGCACCTCTATCGCCAATAATATCTTAAACTGGTACGGCTCTTACGATTCAAATCCTACAGACTCTCCCTACTCGACTGAGATCAATGATTGCACGAACTCGATGAACACCATGATCAACACGATGAACCAAACTTCATCGGTGACGACCGGACTGTTGAAAACCGGGGCTTCAGAGCTTCAGCAGTTTTATGGAGCAGTAGAAAGCTCAGGTCAAAGCCAGACTCAAGCTACGAATTATTTCATTCAAAACGAAATCACAAATTAATAATTTATAATAAGAGGATATTATGTCCGCTAATCTCACTGTCGACAACAGTAATAATTATCAGTTAGTTTCAGAGGCAACCGCTGCAGATCCAACAACTGCACCAGCAGCTCCGACTCAGAGTGGATTTGATTTTGATTGCAACGTATTTGCAATCCTAACTCAAGCCCTTTCCGATTTGTCCAATAGCGACATGGCGTTAGCTTCGGTGCAATCTCAAGGGATCCTGCAGAATACGGAAGTTGAGTCGGGTTTGTCGCAAGCATCGGAGACGCAGCTGAATCAGATTGAGAATTCGATGAACACCATTATCAACAATGGCAAATGGACTGATTCCAAAGGCAAATCTCATACCCTCAATTCCCAAACCTGCCAAGACCATATGAGCTTACTGAACACAGAGTTCAGCACGGATATGCAGGAAGGCAATATGAACGTTCAAATGGTCCAGGCCAACCTTCAAAACCAAGAGTCGGAGAGCCAGATGTCGATGGACGCCCTCAAAAATAGCTCTCAACTATTTAACCTTTCAAGCCAGATCTATTCATTTATAAGCAACTTGATTGCATCATCACCGCTATAAAATAATTAATAAATAAAAAATAAAAAGGAATAATTTATGACAAACCCAACAATTAACATTAATGACCTCATCACTTCGCAGCAGCTTCAAAGCGTATTGGCGCATGGCGCACCTGCAAAAAATGCCAACGGCACAACCGACCTGGTTAAATTAGCCGCATCGATGCAACAAGCTTTGGAGCAGATTAAAGGCGGGGTTGATGAAAACGCTGAATTCGAAGCTCCAGCTTCCGACACTGATCTAGCAAGCCTTCTATCCTCTCTGTTTGAGACCGATCCCAAGCTCCCGCAAGCAAAACAAGCTGCTGCAGCTCCCGCAGCGCCAGCTGCTCCAGAGGCACCCGCTTCTTCAAACCCATCTGGACATACATTCGGCTTTGCCTCGCTTGAATTCTCAATGGCCATCGTCGGCGCTACGATCACGAAAATGACAACGACCGTTAGCACAACATCTTCTGAGATCAGCGGCATGAACGCGGCAATGGGCAAAGGGATGGAAGCTGTTTATGAAAACCTTCAGGCCCAAGCTGCGAGCAATCTGTCAAGCCAAGAGAATGAAAGCGGGTGGGATAAGTTCTGGGGAAAAGTTGGCCAAGATTTAGGGGCCATCATCTCGGTCGCCTTAATCCTGGGCGGTCTCTTAACAGGAAATTTTGAGGTCTCTTTAGCCGTTGGAACTCTATTCGTTCTAAAAGAGTCAGGAGCCCTGAGCGGTCTTGCTACCGTCGTTGCAGATGTTTGCATGAAGTTCGATCCAAACATGAGCCAGAAAACAGCCCAAGCGATCGGCGATGTCGTTGCTGATATTGTCGGAGCGGTTGCTTGCGTGACTGCCGGCCGAATCGGCGCTGCCTTTGAAGATGGAGCAGCAGTTGCTACTGGAGCGGCAAAAGATGGCGCAAAAAGCGTTGAAAAACTTACGGAGGACACCGCATCCGATGGGATTGAAATGGAAGATTTCTCCTCATCTTCTTCCGAAAGCGTCGTCGAGCAATCTTCTCGCACTATCGAAGAGATGACCACAGAAAACGCCGACATCGAAAAGCCTGAGAAGAAGTTTTTAGCGACCCTGAAAGAGTTTGCTTCTCAAGCTGCCTCGGCCATCAAAAAGATCAATCCGTTCAGCTACACGCCAAAATTTGTCAATGAGGCAGCTTTGGGTTTTGCCCAGTCTTGGACTGCGACCAACACATCGAGCGACATTTTGAAAACGATCGATTTTAGCAACCCTACCACACAAAAATGGGTCGAAGGGGTTGTCGGCGGATTAACGGTCTTAACAGACCTGTTTGTCAGCGGCGGAGCGCTGATGGGAATGGCCGGCGGCGGAACCATACCTAAAAAAACATTCAATGCCCTGCTCTATAAAGGGGTTGAAGCGACAAAACTTCTAGCTGGCATCGGGCTGGCTACGACAGAAACTGTCGAATCAGGACTGAGCGTCTACCAGGGCGCATTGACAAACCAATACGGCAAAATCCAATCGGAGCTTCAAACGACACAATACATGCTCGACACCGTTTCGCAAGACAATCAGATGAACGTCAACTTTTCCTCCCAATTGATCACGCAAAATTTCAGCGAGCTGATCGCTCTGATGAACGCTCCGGGAAGCGCTCTGTCTGCAGCAGCTGAATCAATGTACCAAGCTTAAAAAAATAATAAAAATTAGGGGAAATCATACTTATGGCAACACAAATCAACATGCAGGAAACAGCTCCGGCTCCAACTAACTTTCCATGCGGCGGAGTGGGCGGCAGCAACCTAGGCAGCATCACGCCGGCCCTTTTAGAGATCGCATCGACCATGATGGAGCTTAACAACTCCTATAATCAGATCGCGATGGACTCAACAAACCTCCAAGGATTGTTCAACAACGAGCAAACCAAAGAGACTCGGGAAGAAGGGAAAAAAGGAGCAGCGGCCTGCTATGCTCAAGCTGCCGGATCGTTTGCTTCCGCCGGATGCGATGCAATCTCTACGGGTGTTTCATATGGCGCTACGAAAGGATTAAACAATCAGCTGACACAGGAATCCGATGAACTGGACCAATTAAATTCGTTCCAAGGAAAAGTCCAAGATCAGATGACAATGAAAGGCCGAGATATCGAAATGCAGGAACTCGACGGGCAAGGGAATCCTCTTCGCAGCGGAAACGTCGATGGCAGAATCCAAGAGATGCAGGCAGGGCGCATTTCCCAATCGAACATCAACTATGTTCAAAACAACGGGGAAGCTTCTCTCGATGATCAAGCGCTCTCTGGCGCTTCTTCAAAAGAGCTGGATCAGATTAAAGGACAGACCGATGACCAGGTCAAGAACAAGACCCAATCGATCAATACGCTGCAGAACCAGATCCAAAGCAAAGAAAACCAGATCCGAATGGGATTCGATATGTTGAAGCAAGGACTTAATGGCGGATCGCAAGTTGCCCAAGGGATATTTAATGACCAAAAGAGCCAGGCTCAAGCAACAGGGCTCAGCGCTCAGTTCGACCAACAGATCCAAACGACCGCCGCCCAGACCGATCAGAAAATGGTCGCCGACGGCGAACAGCAGGTCCTCTCCGTCTTCCAAGCTTTGGCGCAAGCCGGCCAAGCGATGGTCTAATCGTCTCTCTTTTGTTGCCGGTCGGTCCTCGACCGGCAGCTTTTTTCCTTAGTTGTTTGTTAATCCATACGCTTGATTAGCCAATGTCAATAGATCTTGCATTACTCCTAAGCAGGAGTTGATCACCCCTTGAAGGGCTGTGATATCATCAGCAGGAAGGGGAAGTCCTGGATCTCCATAGTTTGTCACATACCAATTACAGATTTGATAGAGCGACTGCGGATCGGAAGGGTCGCTGCCATCAAGGCTCACATTGAAAAATGGAGTCGAAGCAAAGTCCCACATTAACGTGAGCAATGGAGGATTTGTTGAAGGATCATTTCCAATCGCTCCTCCGTTCATCGCTGGCCAAAAAGAATTATCAATGGCATACAAGATTGTGAGGATCTCACCATTTGTAGCAGGTTGATCGGGATTGTAATCATTAAGCACTTGATACAAATGTTGCAGCGCTTGAATTTCGCTATTTACATCTTGAGTATTTCCATCGATCCACCAAGAAGGATTTTGCACTCCCATATTCTGGTCTTCTCCAATCCAATCATTCACGTTCACAAAAAGGTTCCATAGTTGACTGTCAGGAACATTTTGCTGCAGCTGTTGCCATTGCGAGGGATTTGCCGATACGGTTTGGCAGAGCTGATAGATCGATTGACCGCAAGGCAGGGTCGTTGTCAGATCGTTTTGGATTGTTTGCGTAAATGCTGTTAAGGGAGAATTGCTTGGCAAGCTCCCGCCATTTTCTTTCTCGCAAGCTTGATAAGCAGATTCCCAATTGCATACTGATTGGGCAAACAGAGTATAGGCTATTTCTTGATTCAAGTTCTGACAGTTCGGGGGAGTCGACGGAGTTGCCGGAGGATTCTTAATGACGTCTCCTAGAAGCAGGAGGGAATCAAATAATTGCAGCGTTGGATCGTACATCGCTGTGGCCACTGGGTCTGTGGGAGGAGTTTGAGCTTGGGCTAAGCCAGTAGCCTCTTGAGCCGATGCTGCTTGAGAGAGCAAACTTTGCTGGCTTTGTTGTAACTGTTGAGTTAACAACATGGATTGATTAACCGACATTTATCCTCCGAAAAATCTATTAATAATATCTTAATTTAATTTTAACACATTTTTAATAATGATTCAATAAATTATTTTGCATTTGCAATTAATCAAAAGCTGCTCATGATTAGGGATATAGAATCTTAAGAAAACGACTGAAAACAAATCAAATAACAGTCTAATTTTCAACATCTTAAGAACAAATCTTCCAAAAGCCCGGGGGACCTAGCCATCATGCTCTCTCTGATTCAAGAGTTACTGGACAATGAGATCCAAGAAGAGGGAATCAAGAACTCCATCCGCCGGGCTCTTTCTCAAGGGGCATCCATTGAAGCTATCCTGACCACTCTTTACAAAACCCATATCCCCTCGATCATCAAGTCCTTCGCTGCAATGCAGAAGGAAAAGCCCTCTCTTGCCAGCTTCCTTGCCACCAAACGCCTGCTTTTTGAGACAAAGAAGTGGTTCGATATCAGCATCGAAACCTACCGCGCGTACCCTGCTGAAATGTCAGAGGGGCCTTCATGGGACGCTGAAATCCAGAGGGCTGACGGGGCCCTTTTAGAGATCCTCAATGGAATCAATGCCTCCATGCCTGCCATTCGAGAGGCTGCAAAGGCTGATTTCCCGCCCGATTACGGTCCCTCATTGCAGAAGATCTTTAAGAAGCTAAGCCAAATCACAGAACACCACATCCGATCTGCTCAAGGGGATCCCGATCAGCAAGAGAGCTGGGCAAACTTTTTCGCTTCTTCGAAGCAAAACCTCGAGGTCTTTGCCGCCATTGCCATCAAGCAACGGGAGCAATGGCTAGAGGCGCTCTTGCAAAACTGCCGCAGTCTCTATTTCACAGAGTTTAAAAACCTCCCCTTTTCCCTGCTTTACAGCTGGAAAGGCTCTCTCTACGTGGTCATGAATGTGCTAGGCCAAGTCCTCGGAGCCGGAGAATCTAAAATTGTGACCAGGGCGGCCGAACTGCAACGAGGCAAGATTTTCGCCTTGGTCAAGCATAAGACGCTCTTCAAAGATATCGATGAAGAGGAGGCTAAAAATCTCCAGAGCCGCAACTTCATGCAGGCATGGCGGGAATCTGATTTTTTAATCCGTTTGCAGGGCGCCCCGGGGATCATTGCCTTGCATGAACGGGTCCCTCTTCCCATTCAAGGGGTCAATACGCTCTTCGAGGTCGAAGACTATTATGAGGACGGATCGTTAGATGCCTATTTTCAAGAAGTGATCTATCAAGGGAAGAAGGAAAAGGCCTTTGATACAACGACAGCCCATTCGTTTGCGCTCCAACTGCTTACCGGCCTAACGCGAATCCATGAAGCTGGAATTGTCCATCGGGATATTAAGCCTGAGAACATCTTGCTCGACTTGGCAGATCCTACAGATCAAAAAGCCGTTATTTGCGACTTTAACGTCGCCTGCACCCATGAGGAAAAACACTTGCATGCACGAGAGGCGTTCTCCCCTCTTTATGTCGCTCCTGAGTATATTTCGCTCTACATTCGCATGGAGGAGCTGGGCAAACAGGCTTTAGCTTCAAGCTTCTCCGATAAATTAGATATCTGGTCGATGGGAACCGTCTTCTATCTCTTGTTCTTTTTAGAAAAGCTTCCTTGGCAAATTGAAATTTCGGGAGAAGAGGAGCTCATCAAGATCTATGAGCTCATTTGCTCCTTGAAAGAGCCTTGGATCCCTCGAAAATTTGAATCTCATCCTTTCTATCCACTGATCTTTAACATGACACGGATCGATCCAACAAAGCGGATTGGAGCCAAACAGGCTTTAATCGACTGCCAACGGATCGTCCAAAGCTAAGTAATTATTCTGCGCTCCATCAGGAATAAAAAAAATGCCAGCTCTTTCGAGCTGGCACTGATGCCATTGGCAACTGGAGGATAGTGTTATACAGCCGAGCTGAGCTGGCCCAGGGCTTGGAGCGATGACATTGCTTGGCTGATGTCTTGTTGGAACTGTTGTTGCTCCGTTTGCATTGTCGATGTTTGCGCGTTCTGGATATAATCGTCGTTCTTGCCGTCCGCTTCCGCTTCTGCAGTTACTTTCGCAGAGTAGGCCTGCGCAGCGCTGCCGACGCCTTGGATGGCCTGTTTAACCATATCCGTTTTCATCCGGTCCATAGACTCTTTAGACTGCAAGTCTGTCATCTTCTTCGTTTGCGCGCTGATGTTGTTGTTAACCTGGTCGTCGATTTGTCCCTTGATCTGATTAAGTTCATTAGAACTTGAAGCTACGATCGCTTGTTTATTGCGCTCTGCCTTTATTTCATCGTCAGGCATTCCAAGTCGCTTTTCTGCTGCATTAGGAGTGATTTCCGTTGTAAAGCGTCCCGCTTGCATCTCTTTAATTCGACTCTCTATATTTACATCCCGGATAGGGTTTCCAGCCGCATCAAGCTCTTGCATTTCAAAGGCGCCATTGTTCGTTGTCAATTTATCTTGCACTTGCGTTTGAATGCCCTTTAATGCATTTCCTTCCGACTCTAGATTTTCGATTTGTTCATAGTAGCCGCTATTAGCAAACTTTTGACCAATCATCGATCCGAGATCCGTCAGTCCTGAAAGCAGAGACTGGCCCATTTGCGCCCAGTTTGCAAGAGCAGCTTTAGCGCCCCTTTCGATGGTTGCTTTGCAGCTAGCCTGGTTGTAGAGGCTCGATGTCTGGTTGGAAGCATTAAAGGCCTCCGACATGTTTCCGCTCACGTTGAGGTTTGCCTCTGCCATGCTATAGAATGCGCCGGTAACAAGACCTAGATTGCTTCCGCCCAGTTGTTGTGTTGGCTGGTAATTTGGAACGTTAGGTGTACTCATTTTTTTCCTTTTTTTATTATTTTTTTTATTGTTTAAGCAATCATGTCTTGGGCAAATGCACCGATAGCCTGTCCGGGGGCTGTCGCTAAAGTGGCAAGCATTTGGACGTAGTTCGAGATGATCTTCGAATTCACATCCTCATTCGATTTGTTCCCTTGCGATTGAGAATTGAGGAGGTACTGGTCATGCTTGATCAACTCTTGGTTACGGGCATACTGATTCGTGTAGATGGCCGATTTCGCATTCGGGACCGCTTCGCCGATCTCTGAAGATGCCATGCCTAATCCAGAAGCAAACTTGACAGCTTCGAGGACTCGGATCAATTTGGCATTTGGATTAGCGTTGCCTACCGGCTTTTCCATTAGCGCAAGCATCGTGCCGGCTGTTACGACCAAGTCCACAAAGATCGTTACTGAATAAACGATCGCTTCAACCTTTGTCTTCTCAGAAGGGTCATTAAAAGTGATCGTCTTTAAGATGTTTGTCGTTAAATGGGAAGAAGCCCACCCGCGAGCCATGCCAAAAGAGGCATTGCTTACCCAAGTCGGAAGATAACGGAATGGATTGATCGTCTGAAGAGCTCCGCCAATTGCAGAAAACAGTTTGCCAATCTTTGCCATAATGGTTTTTGCTTCTTCATCAGCTTTTTCAGTAATTGTTGCTGCTGCTTCCGGAGCGCTTTCGAATGCAGATCCCACTTGGCCGCTCACCAAAGCTGTTACTGCAACAATGGCCGTAGCGATTCCTGAGCCAATGGCCTCTGCTTTCTGTTTGCTCATGTTTGGAAAATCATGCATGAGATCTTTTGCGATAGAATTTCCAATCTGAGATGAATGGGCTGCCATCACTGCAACCGTTACGATCATAACAGCAAGCCCTACGCGGCCTGTGGCCACCGCGCCAATGAACATGCAAGCTTCAATCACTTTAAAGAAGGGCTTTTCAATTTTTTGCCACAATCTTTCCCAAAAGCCTTCATGCAAGAGGTGGTTAAGCGCTTTTTGAGCGGCAGCGGCAGCGGCTTTAAGCTGGTCCGCCTCGCCTTGCTGCAAGTTCAAGTTATCAAGGCTAAATGTCGACATTGTCGTGCCGACCGTGTTCATCGCTACCGCAGTAGCCCCTGCGTTTTGCGATAAGACTTGTCCTAATGAACCTTCCGATATTTGGGAAGCCCCTGAAGAAGGAGCCGATGAAGGCGCATTGTTAGTCTGACCTTGTGAGGCTACAGCTTCGGGGGCCGCTGCTGCAAAAGCAGTCTGGTGCGCAGATGTTTCATGAGACTCTGGCGCAATGCTTGTCGCAAATGGGCTTTCGATCACTTTTTGAGAAGGAGCGCTTAAAGGAGCTTCTTTCTTATCGCCTGTTTCAGGAAGGTTCGTTGTCGCTGTCTCAGGAACCTGTTCATGCAAGCCGCTGAACTCTTGGAGCAATTGTTCTAATACAGAGGGGAGGTCTCCGCCATTTTTTTCTACGAGATCATTAATATGAGAACTTAAAGCATCCATGTCAATCCCGCTGGAATCGATCGAGTCGATGGCATGGTTCAGCAGGTCTTCAAACGACTTATCGTCAACTGAGAATTCATCTGTAGCAAAATGGGTAGAAGATGTTTGCTCAGGCTTGACTTGCTCTTCCGTTTTATTCAAAGGATGGCTTCCTTCAGGCTGTTCTGAAGGATCCGGAAGGCGAACTTCAACAGGTGCGCCCTTATTTTCAGAAGCTTCCTTCTGAACGTGCTCAGCATCGGGATTGTGCTCTGAAAAAGGTTTTTGCAGGCTTTCGTTTAAAGATTTGTCCGTTCCATTAGCATGGCCAGCTGCATTCTTAGCAACTGGGTCTAATGGTTGAGCTGCCGTAACCTTCAGAGCCTCGGAAAACTCGCTCGTATTAATTGATAAATGCGACATGTTATTTTTCTCTATTTTTATTATGATTTATACTTGTTGAAGCAACTGACTAATAAATCCTGTAAATTGAATGCCCTGGTCTCCATCCTGAGAAGTCGTTTTAAGCTCGCTAAATAAGTTTTGGATTGCTTGCGTAGACTCTTGGGAAACCATTTGAAACTGCGATGTTCCCATGTTAGTCTCTTGATTGAGCTGCTGGAACTGGGCGTTCGTGTTATTTTCCTGCGTTTGAGTTTCTGTGCTATTCGCAGTGTAATACTGGCCATTGACCGTGCAGCCGCCATAATGCGCCGTTCCGCCATTCTGTGCCGTGTATGGCGTGCCGTTCTTAGTTGCTACCTTGCCGCCCTTAGTATAATAAGTTCCTGATGCAAATTTTTGCATTTGGTCTTGAAGAGCGTTCGCACTATTGGTCTGTGCATTAGAATAACTAACCTCCGCATCGCTCGATAAAGAACCTTGGACCGCATTATTGGAAGCGCTTTGCATCTGCGTCTGCATTTGCTCTGCTGTAGCTTCCAGGACTTCAGCAATGATGTTCAGATTGCTAGTCCAGTTGGTATTTGGGTTAAATGATGTTGTCATAAAATTACCTTAAAAGTTTTTATTACTCTTTATTGAACGTTTTCGTTCTGGATCTCAGCCATAGCTAAAGTATTTTGGCCTTTCATCTGTTGCTCTAATCCCGCAAAAAACTGCTTAGACACGTTAAGGCCATAGCTCAATTCCTGGTTAAGCTGAGAGCTGTTGCCGCTGACCTGGCTTTGCGCTGAAGCAAAATTGCTGTTCCAATTATTGACAGCAATTGCGGCAGGCCCTGTTGGGTCTTTCTCGTAGCTTTGGTAGGTTCCCATGATTTGGTCTGCAACATAAGCTCCTGTGGTAGGACCATCCGGGTTTGTAATTGCTCCAAGCATCGCGTCAATCGGCGTCAGCATCGAGTTGGCCATCGTTGAAGAACAAAAACCATAATATTGGCTGCTAGGATCTGTCGCTCCCTGAAAAACTGATTGCAAGTATTCTAATTGCAGATAGACCGATTCCCCTGCAGAATTTTCCGCTGGGGTAGAATTATTGTTTGTGTAGCCCGCAGCACCTTTTTCAAGAGTCTCAACGTTTGATTGGATCGAGTTCAGCATGTTTCCAATTGCACTGTTTTCCCCCATTTCGGTCGAAGGGACCCCGGCATTTTCGATCATGCAGCATGTGCCTGCTTGCCCGAGAACGAGCATGGCGTACTGGCATGCAATCATCGGGTTCAAGCTTTCCATGACGCCAATCTCATACTGAAGCTTCTGCTCAGCTTTCTGCAATGTATCATTCACCATATTGTGCCAGGCATTGTTTGCCTGAACAACCTGGTTCACATTGTCGGTGACGTCTGTTGGAATCGGCGGGTTTTGTGTTGAAGAAGCTGCTGACATATTTATTACCTAGGTGAATCAAATTAATAATAATCCTATTTTAATAATAACTTAATACAATTTAAATGTAAATATTTCTTTAAAATTACTGCTGATATTATGTTCGCAATTAACTGACAATAATTGGCTTAAAAAAATATACATCATCAAAACTGAGCTGGAATTTTTAACAGATTCTTATTGGTCTCTTAATGTAAGAGGCAAATTCCTAAAATGCAGATAAATGCATGGAATATTGAGAAGAAAAAGCCATGGATATAGATTATTAAAAATAAGCTAGTTAAGGAAGATTTCACGAGAATGGAGAACACAAGCCCTGAACCCTCCCTAAAAACGGGAGGCGAAGACCTAGATGCAAGAAAGGCGCGTTAAAGAGATAACAATCTAATTTTCAATGATTTAAGAACGCATCCACTGGTTTTTCTTCGATTTTTTGACGTGGCCGCTCTTCTTTGGCTCCCCTTCTTTAGAGGCTGGGGCGGATGGAGAGGAGTCTCCGGTTTTACGGGCGGCGCCGGGATCCATAGCGCTGACCGACTTGGCTAGGTTTTGACCGGCGGAGAGCATTTTTTTCCTCGCTTCTTGGATCGAAGACCATTGCTCGGGAGAAAAATTGCTGGGGTTTTCCGCATAGCTTGTGAGCTGCTCTTCGCTCATCCCGGTCTTTTCACAGATCTTTTTCGTCTCTTGCATCATCTGGGTGTACATTTCGCTCATCATCATCAGCGCTTCTTTCTTCTCTTCTTGCGAACCCTTTTGCAACTGGACATTGAGGTGCTCGAAGAAGGCGAGCGACTGCCTGAAGACCTCTTCTAAATTGATAGCCTGCCCCTCCGCTCCCTGAGCAAAGAGATTCATCAGACGATTAAACTCATCTTTAAGCATATGACACCTCAAATAAAGGATGGAGGCAGGCCAAAAATACGGATGCGGCCCATATACCCAGATAGCATCAAAAGTTGGTTTTTGACACCGTCGGCAGCCGTTGATTTTGAGACCCGACTCCATCGCCCAACTTATTCAAGTTGAGCTGCTTCGTCGACGGCTTCGCCTGGCTTAAAATCAAGGCTGCGGACACACGAGAAGATTCAGTGAATCTTCGCAGTGAGCAGCAGGTGCAGCGACCTTGGGCGCAAACTGGCCTTGTCAAATCCCCAACTTTTGATGCTATCTGGGTATACCTTAATTATATCGATCAGGTAATTAATTAATATTTAAATTAATAAGTTAATTAAATTTTTTAACTAAAAATGAAGGTTAAAATAATAAATTACACATTACAAGCCGTTCAATTTAAATATCTTGCATCCAAAGTGAAAGAGGCAGAAATTTTGATTTGCATTTAACCACTCAAATGTTTAAACATTTGTAAGAGTGCCTCTTTTTGCCTTTACGGATCCTCAAGGATGACTTCAATGCTGGAACAATTGCTGCAGAAACTGATCGAAGAAATGGAGCTCGGCGAGATGCCGACCAAAGATGAACAAGGCGCTTATCTGCTCAAGCTTTCCTCTGAGATGCAAGTCAGCCTAAAAGAACTCGAGCCGGGCGCTTTTTTCCATGCGCCTCTAGGCGTGTTGCAGATACCGAAACGGGAAGAACTGATGATCTATTTGATGAAGGCGAACTTTCTGGGACAAGGGACCGGTGGCGGTGTCATCGGCCTTGATGAAAATGAGAAATTCTTGACACTCTCTTTAGTTTTGCCGTATGACATGAACTATAAAAGTTTTAGAGACTCACTTGAAGACTTCACAAATTATGTCGACTACTGGAGAGAAGAGTTGATCCGATTTAAAAAGGCTTCTGAAGAAAGCGTATTTGGTTAATCGATGGCTGGATATTTAATTGCTGAAGAGGGCCCGCTCGCAGGTCTGATCGTCCGGTTCGAACAGGGCGATGAATGGGTAATGGGACGGGATCCCGAAGAGGTCTCTATTGTGCTAGAAGACCCGATGGTCTCGCGCAAGCATGTGATCTGCCACCTGACTGCCGAAGGGTATGTCCTCGAAAATTTAAGCTCTGTCAACCCTGCAACGCAAAACGGGAAAGTGATCACCGAAGCCGTTCTGCTGCGCGAAGGGGACATTTTACAGATCGGAAGCACCTTTTTCCGTTTTTCGGAAATCGAGCCTGCGGCGATGCCGGAAGCTCCGGAAGAGGGAGCCCCCGAAGCACCGGAACCGTTGGAAGAGACGCAAGAGCTCTCATCGGTCAGCTTCGAGGCCGGCGGAGATGCGAGATGGCTGTTGAAAGTGATCTCAGGCCCCAATGCCGGAGCTGAATTCGGGATGCTCCGCTCATCTGCATACATCCTAGGTAAAGATCCCAACCTCTGCGACATCGTCTTTCAGGACTTGAGCGTCTCAAGGCAGCATGCGCGCATCAGCATCGATGACGATAACCAAGTGTTCATTGAAGACTTAGGGAGCCGCAACGGCGTCCTGATCAACGGCGAGCTCATCAGCGAAAGAAGACTGCTGGCCTCTCAAGATCTAGTCGCCCTCGGCACGACCTCTTTCTTGCTGATCGACCGCGAACAGATCCATGAAACGATCATTTCCCCTCCTGCCATGGCCCCGATCAAAGCGGAAGAAGAGGTCGCTCCTCCTCCGGAAGAGATGATCGTTAAAGAGCCTTTGCCTGAGAAAAAGGACTGGAAGGAGATGATCATCCCCATGCGGATGCTCATCGTCTCCGGCGTGCTGGCCGTTGCCGTGATCGCGGGGTTCGCTTCGATGCTGGCCCTGTTTAGAGCGGAGCCTGTGGCAGTCGAAATCAAAGATCCTAACGATGAAATTAAAATGGCCCTTCAGGGATTTCCCGATATCCAGTTTTCTTTCAATCCTGCCAATGGAAAGCTGTTCCTCGTCGGCCACGTGCTGACCTCCGTGGACAAGCAAGAACTGACGTATAAGATGAACAACCTTCCCTTCATCGCAAATATCGATGACAACGTGATCGTCGATGAATATGTCTGGCAGAACATGAACGGCCTTCTGCAGTCGAACTCAGATTGGCAAGGGGTCTCGATCTATTCCCTCTCTCCCGGCCGGTTCGTGATCAAAGGGTACTTGCAGACCAATGAGCAGGGACAGGCATTGGCCGACTACCTCAATTTGAACTTCCCCTATTTGGACCGTTTGGACAATCTTGTCGTCGTAGAGACGAATTTGCAAACGCAAGTCCAAGGGATGCTGGTCGAAAAGGGATTTAGCGGCGTCACCTTTCAACTGAACAATGGCGATCTCGTCCTCACGGGCAGAGTGGACCAGCAGCAGTCGGCCCAATTTACGGGAACAGTTGAGAAGTTTAAATCGTTGAATGGGATCCGGATGGTGAAAAACTTTGTGATCTACACCACGGCAGAGACCTCGCGCATCGATCTTTCTCAGCAATACCAGGTTTCGGGCTATTCGAAGAAAGACAACGAGAACATGTTTGTCGTTATTAACGGAAAGATTTTCAGCTTGGGCGAAAATTTAGACGGGATGACCATCACAAACATCTTGCCGACGATGGTTCTGCTCGAAAAAGATGGATTAAAATTTAGAATTAACTACAATCTGCAATAACCTCGAGTTTCCTGGAGTTTTCTTTAGGATCAATTGGAAACTCTTAAATGGAGTGATTTGGTATGTTTGGACTAGAAAAGAAAGGAAGAGCTCTCTTCGAATTCGATCTGGAAAAGGATCTTAAAAGCAACCCTTCTCAAGCCAAAGAGCTTCTTAAGGCCTGTGAAGAGAGAATCCAAGAAATTAAGAACATCCTGCGGCAAGGCACCGAATCTTCAGACTATGACAATTATGGTATTTTGCTTCATGGATACGCGGCCCTGCAGAAAGTGCTAACTAAACTCGCGAACAAGAAATAGAGGAGAGATTCAATGCCAGGCGGAAAAGAAAGTTTATGGGCAACCATATCGTTTAACACACTCATCAGCCAATACATCAAACTGCAGAGCCAGGTCGTATCTCAGGTTCGCGCGGTAGCTAGCCGTATTTCTTCTGCTACGCCCGGTAAGTTTTTGCTGTTGCAGTTTTCAATGAGCCAAGTAACCCAGATCGGTGAATCGATCTCGAACTTGATATCGCAGGTTATGTCGGTCATTAACAACATGGTGCGAAACCAGAAGTCTTCATAACATAAGCTAAGGAGGGGATTCCCTCTAAAACAACTTAAAACAAGGTTAGATCTCATGGGACAACTCCAAAAATTCAAAGACCACTTCATCCTGATGGTCGAAGCGGGCTTCATCGCCGTCAACCAAGCGGATGAAGATGCAGCTCTTAAGCTGTTCAAAGCCTCTGAGCTTTTAGATCCTCAAAATGTCCTGCCGCAAATGGGAAGAGGCTACATCCACCTGTGCAAGCTGGAACTCAAGCAGGCAGCCAAAGTGTTCGAAGACATTTTAGAAAAGGACCCATCGAGTGAAATGGCAAGAACATTCCTCGGCTTAAGCATGTCGTTAAATCCGGCTGAAGTCATCAAAGGTGAAAAGGTCCTCGAAGAATCGGCAGAAAATGCCAAAGATCCGATGGTCAAAGATCTCGCAGCTTCCGCCTTAGAATTCGTTGAAAAGTTCGTTAAGAAATCTCCGACGCCGGCTCAAGGGCAAGCCGCTCCAAAAAAGAAAGCGAAATAAGCTTTTCCGTTTCTGATTCACGCCCCCTTATTTGTTTACAAGGGGGCCTGATTTTGTAGATAAGCTCATCCCAAAACTACTTCAAAAAACGACCTCCTAATAAAAATTTTAATTTTACATCTAATTATAATTTATTATTAACAGATCGATTGACATTAGGCTCATTTTAATGCATACTGCTTCTATATTTTTTTAAAATTATCAAAAAAGATAGCTTTATGTCGTTGATAGGTCGATTCCCATTGGCAAGCACCGAAAGCTCTCTAATCCATCGCGCCTATTCAAGCCCCTCGCCTTACGATCTGATTAGACTGGCAATCCAGTCCTTAAGAAACAACCAGGACAAGCCGGCCAACGCATCAGTTGCAGAGCTTTTGAACCAATATCCCGGCATCGCAAAACAGATATTCTTTTTAACGTGGGAGGCAGCCGGAAGACCAACTCCGTTGACGCAACCCGAGATTGCGCACCCTGAATTTGGCAAGCTCGCTTTTTTTGGCGAAGAAGGGCGTTCGATCAGCCGGGAACTAAAGCTCGAGATCCTTTTCCGTGTAGAAAAGGCATCATGCAGCCTGTGTTCCACTGAGATGATCGATAGCCAGCTCGTCTATACCGATGGAAGGTATTGGAATGTGCTGTGTCCCTTAACTCCTGCAACAAATGGCCATCTGCTCATTGTTCCTCTACGCCATGCGGACAAATTTGATCAATTGACCGCGGAAGAAGCTGCAGAGCTTGTAAAGGTCATCCAAAAATGTGCTAAAGTATTCCTACACCTCTATCAGGCAGATGATTACCAGACAGCTTCAAAAAATGCAGGCCCTTCCGATCGATCTTTGCCCCACTTCCATCTCCATCTCACTCCGACGCCGCCTGAATCTGCCGAAAATGTCGAGGAGCTAGGATTCGGCATGGGACACTCCTTGCCCATCAGAAAAATGCGTAGCGCATTTGAAGTCGTCGTTCATAATCCAAGCGAGTTGGCTTGCATAGAGAAATTGCTCACCTCTCAGTCTGCAACTGAAGTGGACCATCACTTATTGCGAGTAGGTCTCAAGTGGAGGCTGGAAACCCTGTTCCATCGAATGCCTGATGAACAGCAAAAAGAGCAAATTCGCGGACTTCTGACTCAACTGGAAGGCGCGCGCGTCGCCACAAAGTGCGATTACTACGCCAATCTCAAAGAGATCGATCATCATTTTGCGCCTTTCCTTCTTCCCTTTTCTCGTGGGCGGGACCGCCATCCCCCATGTATGCCCTATCGATTTAATCAAGTGTTTTCTGCAGGAATTGCCATGAACGGCTCCTATATCAAGTTTCCAGAAGAAGGGCAATCTTATCATCTAGCTCCTACCTATTGCATTGCGATGTCGGCGCCCATGCCGACTTACATCCCTCATACTCTTGGCATGTACATGCAGGAAAATGTGAAGATCGTGATCAATTTGACTGCATTTGAAGAGGGGGAATTTGTAAAAGCGCACCGTTACTTGCCAAGCGCAAGCAAAGAGACCGTAAGGCATGAGGACTATTCGATCACCTCAACGGAAATCTCTCATACCTCTCTTCCCGATAGTTGGATGCTAGAACAAAACAAATGCTTGCTTCAGCTTGAGGACAAGGAACACGAGATCATCTCATACCATGTCCAAGGCTGGAAAGATTTTACTCCCGGCAGCATCCCGGCGATCGTCGCAGTCATTAAAATAATCGTCGATTATGAAAAGCACTTTGGAAAAGGGGTCATTGCAGTCCATTGCAGCGGCGGCGTAGGAAGAACGGGAGTATTCATCGCCGGCAAGAAAGTCTACGAGCGCCTCCTACAAGGGGAAGAGCCCGATATTAGGCAGATCGCCGCATCCATGCGCATGCAGCGCAAATATCTCGGCGGCTCAGAAGAACAGTACAAGGTCGTCTGGGAGCTTTATGAGGAGTTCAAGCGGCAGATAGCCTCGGCTCTATGATTAATTCCATACACATCTCCTCTTAAAATCCCTCACAGCCAAACACTTGCAAACGACTATGTTAATTCATATGTTAAAATAGCCGCGACCAATTTAATACAGATGAGGGAATCGCAAATCCCCAAATAACAGTTTTTTTTAATTTCCAACGTCTTGCCTTCTATAGAGCTTTTCCTAGCCCCAAAAGCCAATTCTGTGGTATTTGTAAAGATGGGTGCCTGTTCGAGTAGATGTATTCGATCCTACGGAACTCGCGCTAAAAAAAGAGAGAGAAAATAATGGCTAATCCAAATTTACCCTCAGATATTAGTTCTACAGATAGAATCGATGCTTTGCAGGCAATCTCCGAAGGGGAAGAAAAAGGAGCGGTCTCTTCCCAGTCCTTTGCGTCGTTTATGCAAGGAGAAAAAGCCTCTCCCATGGCAACCGCCGGAAAAACGCCGTTGATCTCCCCTTTCGAGCTTGCTCAAGGACAAACCCCTCTTGCTCAATCCCCAACGATCGACTCTCTCATGGCTCAAATCCAGAGCGCTCAGGGGACGGCAAATGACATCCAGAGCAACTTGAACTATCCTAACCTCAAGCTTAAGTCCTCGAACAAGTACCTGATGAAGAACAAGTTGGTCGATGCAAACGCCAACTTGCGCGCAGCCAATACGAAGCTGGGGGCGGAAGTGCCTGCTGAATCCGACCCGACAAAATTTTCAGGCCCTCTGGGCAAATTCCTATCCCTTTTGGGAGACGGCCAAGCGCAATTGGCGTCCGCCCAAAAACAACTGGAAGACTTAAAAAAGCAGGGAACAAATATCACTCCTGGCGATTTTTTGCTGATTCAGGTAAAGGTCAGTAAAGCAACGCAAGAGTTGGAATACACGTCTGTCCTGCTCTCGAATGCGGTGCAAGACTTTAAAACATTGATGCAAGTACAGCTTTAATCGGAGGAAGGATGGACCTGATTCTTTTTTTAACTTTGCTAGAGGAAACAGCTCCTCCTACATCCCCTTCAAAGCCGAGATAATTGTATGCAAAACCCTCCCAATTTCGACAAGCTGATCACCCACCTTGAAGACTTGGAACTGACCACCGTCCACGGCCGTATTACCGAGGTCGTCGGCATGCTGATCAAAGCGGTCGTCCCCCAAGTGAAGATGGGCGAGGTCTGCATGATCAAGCGGGTTGGGGAACCTTTGATGGCGGAAGTTGTCGGCTTTACCCGCGACGAGGTCTATTTGTCCCCTCTCGGAGAGATGTCGGGCGTCGGCCCTTCCTCTGAAGTGATCCCTCTTCGAGTGCCTCTGCATATCAAAGTAGGCCCTCAGCTCCTGGGAAGAGTCCTTGATGGTCTTGGACAGCCCTTGGACACCGAAACGAACGGGCCTCTTACGCTCGAAGAAAGCTTTCCTGTCATCAACGCTCCTCCCGATCCCCTTAAAAGGACGATGATCAAAGACCCTCTTTCGACCGGGGTCCGCTGCATCGATGGCGTATTGACAGCGGGAAAGGGACAGCGTATCGGTATCTTCGCTGCTGCAGGCGGCGGTAAGTCGACCCTCTTGGGAATGATCGCCCGCAATGCCAAGGCCGATGTCAATGTGATCTCCTTGATTGGAGAGCGGGGCCGAGAGGTCCGCGAATTTTTACAGAACGACTTAGGCCCTGACGGGATGGCACGCTCGGTCGTGATCGTGTCAACGTCGGACCAAGCGGCGCAACTGCGCCTCAATGCCGCCTACGTAGGGACTGCGATTGCCGAATATTTCCGCGATCAGGGAAAAACCGTCATCTTGATGATGGACTCGGTCACCCGTTTTGCAAGGGCGTTAAGAGAAATCGGCCTTGCCGCCGGAGAACCTCCTGCTAGAGCAGGCTTTACGCCATCGGTATTTGCGACCCTCCCTAAGCTCCTGGAACGATCAGGCAACTCTGAAAAAGGATCGATCACCGCCTTTTACACCGTCTTGGTTGCCGGCGATGACATGAACGAACCAGTCTCCGACGAGGTCCGTTCGATCCTCGACGGACACATCATTTTGTCCTCCGAGCTTGCCCGCCAGTACCACTATCCAGCGATCGACGTCTTGGGATCGATCAGCCGTATCCTCCCTCACATTGTCGACAAGGAACATCTCCAGCTGATCGGAAAGGTGCGGGAAGTGCTTGCCAACTATAAGAAGAACGAGCTCTTGATCCGTATCGGGGAATATAAGCCAGGCTCTGACAAAGGCGCCGACTTTGCGATCAAGTACATCGACAAGGTCAACCGGTTCTTGAAGCAGCAGGTCGATGAAAAATGCAGCTTTGAAGAAACGCTCCAGCAGTTGAAGGCCCTTTTCCGTTAGCAAGAATTGGAAAACACTCGTAAGACTCGCTGTTCCTCTTTTTTTGCCCCATAGGAGGATTTTTGACAAAATCAGATCAAAGCGAGAGAGATCCGAACGAGGAGTCCCATAGTGAAAGCTATGGGTGACGAGGAGGATTGGTATGATGCAGTCATAAAATTCTCCTATGGGTCAAAAAAAGTGGAACATCGAGTAAGAGGTTTCTTTCGTGAACCATCCGCATAAATATCCTCTCGAGCAGCTGGCCATCATCAAGCATAAAAAGCTTGAAGAGGCTGAAAAAGCTTTGAAAGAAAAAAAAGAAGCTTTGATCAAAGAGGAAGAGAAGTTAAAAGCCGTCGAAAAAGAGCGGGACAAAGTCAAAGAGCACCGGATCGCCAAGCTCCAACAGCTTCGCGACAAACTGGACGAGGGAACATCGACCGACAAGATCCAGCAGATGAAGTACTACTTAAAAGTCGTTGATGAAAAGCTCAAAGGCAAAGAGCTCAAGGTCAAAGAACAGCAAAAGCAGGTCGAAAACGCTCAAAAGCAGGTCGAACTGGCCCGTCAAGACTTCCTAAAGAAGCAGCAAGATGTCGAAAAGCTCCGCCTCCACCGAGAAGAGTGGGAGAAAGAGATGCGCCTCGTCCTCGAACATATCGAAGGGGTTGAAAGCGATGAGCTGGGCTCGGCGATGCACGCACGCAAAAAATCCCACGGCCATCCCAAAAAGCAATAGAGCCGTTCTCTGGATTATAATCGTTAATTTTCAGAAGATCTTTATCCCGAATCCCTAGGCATTAGAACAGACTGGACAAGTGTGCCGCCTATCGGGTATGAGTGAATTTTACCCTTCTCCAAAGAGAGGCTTGCCGCTGATGACCGATGTCGACAATGTCTTAATGGGCCCTGCAGGGTCTCCCGAATACATTCGCCGCAATGAACGGTCCACCGCGGATCAGGACAAGTTCAAAGAGGAGATGATGCGCAAAATGTCTCAGGTCAATGAATCTGACCCTGAGCAGCAAAAAAAGCGCAAGCAGCAGGCTGAAGAAGAGGAGGAGGAAGCTGTCCCCGAGCCGGAGCCCACCCCTCCATCCCAAGTCACACCGTTCGATCTGCAGAAGCAGGTCAATCCGATGGACCTGGAAGGAGGAGGAAAAACCTCGCCTTTAGCTTCCGCACAGCCGACCGAAGCATCAGCTGCTCCTCAAACCTCGAGCTTCATGGCAGCAGCTCCTGAAGGAACCCAAGCGGACTTTGGGGATGCAGAATCGGCATCGATCTTCAACGTTCCGCAGCAAGCGGAAGCCGAGCCTCAAACAAGCTATCAACAGCCAGCGGCCCAGCAAGCTCCTCAAGAAGCGCCGCAGGCGCCAGCTCCGCAACCCGCTGCGCAACCGCCCATCTCGCCGCAAGGACCTGCTCAGCCTGCAGAACAGCCTGCTGTCCAGCAACAGCAGCAAATGCAGCAGGCGACATCGGCCCAGACAACCGAACAGCAGCAGCAACAACAACAGCAGCAGCAAACCCAGACTCAAGGCGAAGGGACATTGACCAAAAAGCCTCTGCTTGCAGCTCCCAAAGGGGCGCCAGGCCCTAAAACCCCGTCGGATGAAGAGGCGGGGCCGGAACCGATGCGGCCGGAAGAAGAGATTGGAAAACCGTCCTCTTCTGAAATGCTCCAAAAAGGGGTGACTGCGCAAGAACTGGATAAAATGCAGCTGGGCCCGAAAGAAGAGACATCGGGGCTCTTTGAACAGATGACCCAGCAGGGCACCACTGAAAAACAGATCTCTCCGCAGAAAAAAGCGGAAGAGCTCGCTGCCACAGAGGCTGAAGGGCTTGTTTCTCCGACTCCCGTGCTTACGCCCACCGAAGGAAGTTTCGAGGGAGATCAAGGGCATAAGAAAAAAGAGGAAGAGCTTTCCGGTGCCACGGCCGATTTGAGCATGGCGACTCCTCAGCTGACCGTTGCCGCCGATGTGCCGCTTGCCGAACCCACTCCTGCGCCCGGTTACACGGCGATGAACTCGCAAGTGTTCGACCTTTTTGAAAGGATGGTCGGGGTCATGACGATCATGACCGATTCAAAAATGACGGAAACGGTGATCACCTTGAACGCGCCTCAATTTGCCTCTTCAGTTTTTTATGGCACTCAAATTATAATCCAAGAGTACGCCTCTGCCCCCAAGGCTTTTAACATCCAGCTCAATGGCAATCCAGAAGCTGTTGCACTTTTTCAGGGAAACGCAGATGATCTAATGGCGGCGTTCCAATATGGAAACTACAACTTCCGGGTTAACCGCTTGGAAACCGGCTATTTAGCAGAACGGCCGCTATTTCATAGAAAAGAAAAAGCGTCCGGCGACAAACAGGACCAATCAGGACCAGGACCTTAAATGACGACGATAACACCCAACTTAATCGATTCAGAACCTGTGCAGCTCGAAGAGCTTGATTCCGAGCAAAGCCCTTCCCTTGCGTTCAAGGAAATGATCGATGAGATGAGCTCTGCGACAGACTCTCCTAGGAATCTTCCCAGCGATAAAGAAACTGATGAAGAGGACTTAAGCAAGTGCATCATCTCGATTTTCGAGCTTCCCCGCAGCCATTTCAGCGTGGCCGAGGAAGAGGAGGAGATCAAAGGGATCGACGGGGACGAAAAGCTTTTGCCTTCAGGAGTTCCGAGCGCGCCGATGCCGGTTGCAGCATCCTTCAGCTCTTCGGACAACGTCGCAGTCCTTTCATCGGGAGCCCTTAAAGTGCCGGCTGAAATCGAAGCCTTGTTTGAGAAGATGGCGGCAACGATGCTCGTGCTCGCCTCTACCAACGAGACGGAAACGACTGTGTTCCTCGATGCGCCCCAATTCAGCCAATCCTTATTTTACGGGACCCGCATCACGATCAAGGAATTTAGCACGGCTCCTAAAGCGTTTAATATTGAAATTGCCTCATCCTCTTTAGCGCTTAAAGCGATCGATGTCTATAAACCCGCGCTTCTGACCGCTTTTGCAAAAGGGGACTTTAATTTTTCGATTGGCCGGTTCGACACAGAAATTTTGCAGGAAGATCGTCCATTATTCCATAGAAAAGAGGCCGTTTCTCAAGATCAAGAGGATCTATAACAATGACTGAAGCTCCCCTGTTTTGGCTGCAACATATCGAAAATGCGCTCCAAGAGGTCAGCGAGGTTCCTTTATGGGGATTTCCTCCTCCTTTTCCTTGGGAAAAGTGCAGCGAGCAGATCGCCACCCTCTTTCAGCTCGACGACCTAAAAATCAGTCATAAGCGGACCCATTTTCTTAA
>JAFEGV010000090.1 GCA_018239665.1 Verrucomicrobiota bacterium
ATTAATTATATTCAAATTAAAATCAGAAGATGTAATTATAAAGATTAAGGAGATTCTTTATGATACATTCATTTGCTAATAAAGAGACCGAAGATGTCTTCCACGGTATCCATACACATGGGATCCGCAAAAACCTCCCTTCAAATGTCTTGAAAATGGCCGAAGAGAGGCTCGATCTGCTCAACGGAGCTGATACTTATGAAAGCCTCTGCTTGATCCCCTCGATCAAGTCAGATCTCGTCCGAGATGCGCATGGAAAATACAGCATCCCTATCCAGGATAACTGGCGCCTTTGCTTCCGATGGAACAAAGATGGGCCCGCTGACGTAGAAATCAAATCATAAGGAATAACCACTATGATACCAAGCAATCGAAAACCTACTCATCCGGGCATTGTTTTAGAGCGGGACTTTATGAAGCCTATGGGGATCACTCCTGCCCAGCTCGCTGAAAAGCTCGGGGGCAAATGGAGCGAGATCAAGATCACAGCCATCATCAACGGCCAGGAAGGGATCTCTGAGAAATCAGCCCAAGACCTCGCTGCCTTTTTTGGAAATACGCCCGAATTCTGGAACCACTTGCAACAACAGTACTTTCAGTGGGCGCGAGTGAGAAGAGAAATGGACAAAGGCCCTCTCAAACAGATGAAGAAAGCTCAGTAAATGGGCGCTAGATCTCTTGCATAACCCCATTTGCCTGGCTAAATCAGGTTAGGCAAGAGATCTGCTATTGATCGGAAAACGGAAAAGCTAGCTGATCGGCAGTGCTTTCGAGCTTTCCATTCTTTCTTTTGCAGACAGCGATTTTTTTGACCTTATGGATAGACAAGCGAATCCCGCGGGTCTGCGCCCCGCTCACGGGGATCGTCTTCAGGCCGCAAACTAACGACTTCTCCTTTTGCCGCGCGCTTGTGACAAAATGGACCTCTACAGCGGGATCCTGGTCAGCCGAAAAGTATTGCAGTTCCCATGTTTCTTCCAAATACCGGTAGGGCTTATCTAAGATGAACTTGTCGACAACAAAACGTTTAGCCCAAGCTTGACCGGTTTCTTTGTTCTTGTAGACGACGCTGATCGCCGTCTTCTTATCAGCGACGCCGACCCAAACGGCTTTTTCAAGGTACTGCTTTTCCGGGATGTTCATCACGGAATAAGTCCCATCGGCATAGAAGACCAGCAGCTTATCGAAGTTGGTGCATTCGATCTTTTCAGGGCCGGACACTTTCGTTCCAATAAAGCCTGATTGTGGATCGTATCCAACTTTGATCTTTTTCGTCTCAATCGACCTTCTGTCGATCTCTTCGATGGCCTTGATCCGGGTCTTGCGAGGAAATTCAGCGCCATATTTCTCGATCAGCTTTTTGATGTAGGAGATCGTGAACCGTTTGACATTCCTGAGGTTCTTTTCGACTTGGGCCAAAGACTCTTTCAGCTCGGCGATCTCTTCTTGGTTCTTATCGATATCAAAACGGGAGATCCGGCGGATCGGAATTTGAAGGAGCTTTTCCCTGTCTTCATGGGTCGGCGTCCGGAGCAGTTTTTTGACAAAAGGTTTCAATGCCTCTTCCAAAGCCTCATGGATCCCTTCGAGGGTCTTGACCGTCTCAATTTTCTTATAAAGGCGGTTCTCGATGAAGATCCTTTCAAGGGAGCGGTAGAAGATCTTCTCGAGGAGGCGGTCCCTCTCGATCTCGAGCTCTCTTTTTAAAAATCCGACGAGCTGGTCAGCGTGGAATGCGAGGATCTCATTGACGTCCGCTTCCCAAGGGAAATTGTCCTTAATGACAATGATCTGAGAGTTTAAAGCGACCTCGCACTCGGTAAACCCGTAGAGGGCGTCGAGGATCTCCTCAGCATACTGCCCCCTGGGCAGCTTGATCTCGATCTCAACGTCTCTTGCCGTATAATCGTTAATGGCCTCGATCTTGATCTTGCCTTTCTTTGCCGCATCGTCGATCGAACGGATCAGGCTCTCCGTCGTCGTCCCATAGCAAATTTCCCGGATGACGAGCGTCTTGGGGTCTTTAACCTCGATCTTGGCGCGCAGTTTGACCTTTCCCCTGCCTTTATCGTACAGGCTTTTGTCCATGATCCCGCCGGTTGGGAAATCGGGGAAGAGTTTAAAGGGCCTTCCTTCGAGATACGCTATTTCGGCTTCGAGAAGCTCGACGAAATTATGGGGGAAAATATGGGTTGCCATCCCGACGGCGATCCCTTCGGCGCCTTGCATGAGGAGCAGCGGGATCTTGGCGGGCAGGGTTACAGGTTCAAGGTTCCTACCGTCGTAGGAGGGAACTTTTTCAGTGATATCAGGATTGAATAACGTTTCCTTGGCAAGCGATGTCAGCCGTGTTTCGATATAGCGCGCTGCGGCCGAAGGATCTCCTGTATAGATATTTCCGAAGTTGCCCTGTTTATCTAAAGCGAACCCCTTGTTGGCGAGGTTGACGAGAGCCTCGTAAATGGGCGCGTCGCCGTGGGGATGGAGCTGCATCGATTGTCCGACGATGTTGGCCACTTTATGAAGCTTGTCGTCATTGATCTTCCACAACGTCTCCAAAATGCGCCTTTGCACAGGTTTTAGCCCGTCGACAACATTCGGGATCGCCCTTTCGAGGATCACATAGGAGGCGTATTTGATGAAGTGGTCCTTCATCTGAAGCTTCAAATCATCCATTTTCGTTCACAAGGTTATGCATAATAAAGGCTTTGCGCTCCGGGGTGTTTTTCCCCATATAAAATTCCAATGTGGGCTTGACATCGGAGAGGTTTTGGATCGTAACGGGCAATAAGCGGATCTCATTTCCGATAAACTGCTTGAACTCGTTGGGAGAGATCTCTCCTAACCCCTTAAAGCGGGTGATTTCCAACCCTTTTTTCAATTCTTTAGACGCCTTTTCCTTCTCTTCTTCCGAATAGCAGAAAATCGTCTTTTCTTTGTTCCTCACCTTGAAAAGCGGCGTTTCCAAGATGTAAAGGTGGCCGTTGAGGACAAGGTTTTCAAAATACGTTAAAAAGAAGGTGATGAGCAGGTTGCGAATATGCATCCCGTCGACGTCGGCATCGGTCGCAAGGACGACTTTGTTGTAGCGCAGGTTCGCGATGTCGTCTTCAATGTTCAAAGCGGACATCAAGTTGTACATCTCTTCATTCTTGTAGAGCTGGTCGAGCTTCATCCCATGGACGTTGACCGGTTTGCCGCGCAGGGAAAAAACGGCTTGGGTAAGTGGATCGCGGGTCATCACGATCGATGCGGACGCCGACTCCCCTTCCGTCAGAAAGATCATAGTCCTCTCGGCTTCTTTCGATCCATCGCCATAATGGTATTTGGAGTCGCGCAATTTGGGGATTTTAAAAGAGATTTTTTTCTGCTTCTCTTTCGCCTCTTTTTTAACCGCGGCCAGATCTTTGCGCAGTTTTTCATTAAATAAGATCCGATCAAGGATCTTTTTGGCAGTCTCCGGATTCTTGTAGAGCAGCTGTTGCACAGCATCTTTGACTTCTGCAGTGAGAGGCGCCCGCAGCTCGTTGTTGGACAATTTGTTCTTCGTCTGCGATTCAAAGACAGGGTCCTTGACCTTGACGAGGATCGTTCCGACGATCCCTTCGCGGACGTCGACCCCTTGGAAATTCTTCTTGGAGAACTCGTTGATCCCTTTCAAAATCCCTTCGCGGAAAGCTGAAAGGTGGGTCCCTCCGTCCTGGGTGTACTGTCCATTGACAAAAGAATAGTAGTTTTCTCCGTAGCTCGATGCATGCAAAAAGGCGAACTCCACATTTTTCCCGCGCCAATGCAGCGGCTCATAGAGCCTGTCTTCTTTCACCTCTTCATTGAGCAGATCGAGCAGTCCGTTCTCAGATTGGATCGTCTCGCCATTAAAGACGAGGGTAAGGCCGGTATTGAGGTAGGCATAGTGCCAAAGCCTCTTGACGATCAGGTCCTTTTGGAAGGCAAACTTTTTAAATACTTCGGTATCGGGGGTAAATTCGACCCATGTCCCGTTTTCCTCTTTGGTCTTCCCCTTCTTTTTCTCTTTTAAGACCCCTTTTGAGAAACGAGCCTCGACAAATTCCCCATCGCGGAAGCTTTTGACGATAAAGTGGGATGACAGGGCGTTGACCGCTTTCGTTCCGACTCCGTTCAATCCAACGGAAAACTGAAAGACGTCGTCGTTGTACTTGGCGCCGGTGTTGATCTGGCTGACACATTCGATCACTTTCCCAAGAGGAATGCCGCGCCCCCAGTCGCGCACGGACACAGTCTGGGTTTTTTCATTGAGCTCAATGGAGATCTCAGAACCATTGTGCATGATGAACTCGTCGATCGAGTTATCGATCACCTCTTTTAACATCACATAGATCCCATCGTTTTGATGGGAGCCATCGCCAAGACGGCCAATGTACATGCCCGACCGCAGCCTGATATGGGACAAGGCATCTAAGGTCTGGACGGCGCTTTCATCGTATTTTTTAGCCATAGGACGTCATTTTATCAGATTCACAATTTATCCGAGAATATTCTCAAGGGAATTCAAAAAATATAAAATAACCTATCTCCGTTGAAATGAACCCCAAGTTCAGGTTTTTAATCAATTTTATATTTTTATTCTACAAGACTTGATTTTTTTGCGACGACGACAGGGAAAACTGCGGCCTTGTCATCAAAAAATTCGATGACGTCAAACCCCGCAGCTTTAAGGATTTCCTCCATGCTTTGGCGGGAACGGTATGCTTGCCACTTGACTTGAAGGATGTCTGCGAAAAGAATTTTTTGAAGCAGGGCGTCTTTCCCGTTCACTGCGCTCAAACGCCACTCCGATTGCAAACCGGGAATGGGAGGAATGCTCAAATAGCTTGTGATGAGAACTCCCCCTGGTTTTAACGCATCGAAAAACTGCTTAAATAGAAGACCGACCCGATGATCGGAAGGTTCGTAAATGTTAAGGCCGTTGCTTGTCAGCACATCGAACTCTTCATGGCAATTTAACGCCCAGGCGTCTGCTGCCCGCAGCTCAATGGAGCCTGATCTGCCTTTTAATTCCGCATATCTTGCAGCATCTTTTAAAGCGCTTTGATCCAGATCGATGCCAACGAGTTTGGCATTGCAGACTGCGCTCAGGTCCAAGTCGATCAGATCGGCCATCATCCCGCAAGGAACGGAAGCTAATACACAACCATCCTTCACACGCTTTTGCATTTCCTTTTGGAAAATTGTATAGCGCTCCTGTGTCGCAAGAGCGGTCGGCGCCTTGAACAAGAAAAATTGCTCCAGCTCAGACAGCTCGTTTCTTTCTTCTCCCATTTTAGGCGCTTCGACGACCAGATAATGGGTCCAGTAGCCGTTCAGCCCTTTGTTCTTAAGCAGGAACCTGCCGAACTCAAAGACGCGCATCTCATCGACCAGCCTGCACTGCTCGGCAGCTGAAATATAAGGCAGGTCCCCTCTTTCGAGGATCATTGCTTTTGCAGCCGCTACAACGTCTTCTATGCTAGGTTCGTTCATCTGATGGGAAATTGTGTGTTCGATCACTTGGACAGGCTCTGCTGGCATCATGGTTTCTCCTTAGGTTGAGGCAGTCTCTAAATCAGCTGCTTGCGCATATCCGCTAAAGCATCGCTGTTGCGGATGAACTCCTCGTACATCTCTTGAAGCTGCTTTTCGTAGGACGTGCTTTTTTTAAGCTGGTCTTGCACGGCTAGGGAATCTCCCTTTTCAGTCGCTTCCAGCAGCAGCTTTTGACATGCCTCCTGCTGTTGTTCCAGGTTTTGGATCTGCTTCTCGAGATTTTTAACTTTGCTTTCTAAAGGTTTGATCTCGGCCTGCAGCGCCATCCGCTCTTCATGCTTTTTTTTCCGGTCAGCCTCTGAAAGGGGGGCCGGCTTCTTCTTCTCTTCGGGAGCTTCCTCTTCCCAACCCTTTTTTTCCAAAAAGTCATCGTAGTTGCCGATGAAGATCTCTTGCTTGCCTCGATGACAGACGACTAGCTTGTCCAATTGAAGCCTCTTTAAGATCAGCTCGCTGTGCGTGACGATGACGACTGCTCCTTCAAAATCTTCGAGCGCATCGATCAAGGCCTCGACCGATTCAATGTCGAGATGGTGGGTCGGTTCGTCAAGAAGCAACAGGTTGCATGGCTTTGCCAAGATCTTGCCCAGCAAGACCCGGCTCTTCTCCCCTCCGGACAAAACGGAGATCTTCTTTTTCGACTTGTCCTGGCTGAACATCATCAGGCCGCAGACTCGTTTGACCTCGGAAAAATTGAGAAGAGGGTTCGCGGCTGCAATTTCCTCTTCGATGGTCGCCGATTCATGCAAACGCTGGATGTGGGTTTGTCCAAAGTAGCCGATCGTCATTTGATCGGAATAGGTGATTTCCCCTGTTTGGGGAGTCAGTTCCCCGGCGATCAATTTGAGCAAGGTCGACTTGCCGTATCCATTTTTTCCAATGATCGCTATCCGCTCCCCCCGCTCAATAGGAAAAGAGATCGGATTGATGATCTTAGTATCTGCCTCATAGCCGAAACTGATCTCCTTTGCCTCGCACATTTTTTTCCCGGCAAAGGGGCGTTCTGGAAAATGGAAATTGAGATTGTAGATCGCTTTGAGCTGTTCCAACACAGGGATCCTTTCAAGCATCTTCACACGCGCCTGCGCCTGGGCAGCTTTTGAGGCTTTTGCCCCAAAACGGTCAACGAAGCTTTGAAGGTGCTCTTTTTTCTTTTCCTGGTTGATCCGTGTCCTCTCATGAATCTCCTCTTCCTGAACGATCTGGCCAAAGAACTGAACGGAGTCGCCCTTGACCTTTCTCACCTTCTGCCGATGGATGCCAAGCGTGTGCGTTGAAACGCTGTCCATGAACTCTCGATCATGCGAGATCAGGACCAGCTCCCCTTTCCACCGCCTTAAGAATTGCTGAAGAAAGCGGATCGACAAGATATCGAGGTAGTTCGTCGGTTCGTCAAGAAGAAGGCAATCGGGCTCCGACAGCAGGACCTTTGCCAAGTGCAGACGGAGATGGTATCCCCCCGATAGCTGCATAGGGGAAACATCCATCTCCTCTTCTCTGAACCCAAGCCCAAAAAGGATCATTTCAGCTTTATAGAGGCTGTCCTGCTCTTCAGGCTTAAGTCCAAGGGAAGCTTCTTCGATCACCGTAGGACGGGAAAAGCGGATGTGCTGGTCCAAATAGCCGAGGCGGTACCCCTTGGACAGCGAGATGCTGCCCCGGTCGGGAGTCTCTTGTCCGACAAGCAGTCGAAAAAGGGTCGTCTTTCCAGAGCCATTGCGTCCTACAAGGCCGCACCTTTCTCCGGAATTAATGGAAAAAGAGACATCTTTGAGGAGCTCGTCTCCGCTATACGCATGCGTTAGATCGTCAACTTGAATCATGTTTTCACGGTAAGTCTTGTTTGTGATAGCGCTCGACAATGCGATTAATGATATTTGTCGTCGAGATGCCGCGAGTATAAGGAACGGCCTTAAAAATTCCCATTTCGATCGAGACGCCGTATTGGTCCATCAGCATGTCCGGATTAAAATCATCGCCGTGGACGACCAGGTCGATCTCATGCTCTTCGATCCATTCCTTAGTCAGGCGCAGCGGCGGGGCCACGATCACCTCATCGACATAGCGGCAGGCGCTGATCACTGCGGCCCTTTCCTGCAATGTCAAGATCGGAACTCGCTTATAAGATTCCACGTCCTCATCGGACAGAACGCAGATGATCAAATAGTCGCCGCATTCCTTGGCCTTCTTAAAAAATTCGATATGCCCCGCATGGAACAGATCGCCGACAATGTCCGCATAGACCCTTTTTGGCCTATGTTGGGACTCATCCGCAAAAGGTTCAGCGCAGAGACCCATGGAAACAAGAAAA
>JAFEGV010000091.1 GCA_018239665.1 Verrucomicrobiota bacterium
GCGCTGCCGATCAAACCATTGATGGAGCTGTTCTTTGGACTCATGGAGAAGAGCACCGAAAACATATTGTCCGATCACGTTGGCGCACAAGTTGGCCGTGTTCTCTGCTACTGCCTGCTGATGAAATTCCGCATTGTCCGTAATGATCGCTCCGGTGCGCAGGCCGCATGCGTTCCAGGCTTTTGAGGCGGACTCGATGCTGATCCGGCGGCCCGTGATGCCGGGCACCTCTTGTTCTGTAATGCCCCAGACGCTGCTTGTCTGACCTTCGGTATAAAACATTTCCCGGTAGGCCTCATCGCTGATCATCCACAAATTATGCTTCACGCACAGTTTGGCAAGATCATTGATCGTCTGTTGAGGGAAAAATTGGCCTGTTGGATTGTCGTACGGGATGACGAGCAGTGCGGATGGGGATGATTCTTCGATCACTTTTTCTATCTCGGACAGCTTTGGCAGCGTGAACTTTCCGTTTTCTTCGAGGCGCCGGGTTACGGAAACGGTGGCGCGTCCGGTGCGGATGGCGAATGAGGTGTAATTGGAATAGGTGGGATCTATCATTAATAACGGTTTGTCAGGAGAACCTGCCGGTCCGCAGACTCCGAGAATGACAAGTTCCATCGCGTGGCTTCCGCCATCTGTAATTTGGCTGTGAAGGCCTTTGGTGGAAAAACCGCTGCTGGCGATTAGATGCAGAAACGCATGATTGGCCTCTTTTTCGCCGGCTGTAGTGGAGTACTTCACGACGCCTTGCCGAAATGGGCTGTGAGTGCCGTTCAGAGAAAACATCCGTTTGACCATCGAAGGATGCATCGGCAACGTGACATTTCCGATCGCCGTATTCACTCCCACGACCTTGTCGGTCCGCTTCAAGAACTCGATCTGCGCGATGCGGATCGCCGAAGGGAGCCGATCTTGATAGTGAGCTGAAAGCGGTGGTCTATTCATGTTTTTAGTTAAGGCTAAGGTCTTCGGGGATCATTGAAAGGGTGGCATACTTGCCCCCCATTTCTCTAAGGATCATCTGCCAGACTTTTTCAGGCGGCGTTTCAAAGACGTGCTTGGCAGATCCCGGGTGCAGGAACCAGCCTCCGCTTAAAAATTCCCTCTCCAGTTGGCCAGCTCCCCATCCGGCATAGCCAAAACAAAGGCGAACGGCGGGTCCGTTAGGATCGCTGATCGCTTCTTGCAGGAACTGCAGGTCTCCGCCGAGGTAGACCCCGTCGCAAAGTTTAAGGGTCTGGTCGGGGATGTGGTCTGAGGAGTGGAGGAGCATCATCTGGTTGGGCTGGATGGGGCCGCCTGCGCGGATGTGGACATTGTGGTTGTTGAGCTCTTTGACATTCAGGATCTCGTCGGGAAGCTCCATTTCGAGGCTTTTATTGATGATCAGCCCAAAGGAGCCGGCCGGACTATGTTCGCAGATGATCAGCACGCTGCGAAAATAGACTCCCGTATCAATATCGGGGCTGGCGATCAAAAATGAGCCTTTTGTCAAATGGGAATAAGGAGCGGCTTCCATGCGGCTTAATCCTTTAAGTTAGCTTTTAGTTAGCGGCTTCCATCAGCTGCTGATTGTACAGGCGCAGGTTGTCCGATAAGGCATCGGCCTGGCGGAGCAGCTCGGCAAAGTCCTGTTTGAACTTCTCATCATTTAAGATGACCTCTTTTTCAGGAGAAAGCTCTGCGCGGTCGATCAGCATCGAGAGGCGGGACATCGCTGTATTGATGTCATCGACTTCGTTTTCAAAGTAGTTCTTAAAGCTTTGCGGATTATCGAGCGCGTTAAGGACGGTGAGCCTTTGGGCCCTTTGCCGCTGCCAGCTCTTATTCAAATGGAAGAGCAGGCCGTAGTGGTTGATGTCGTTCATAAGCGTATTGGCCTTGCTCATCACCGCTGTGAACCTTAAATAGAGGTCATCGCCTTTGATGAGCTTGCCGAGGGTCCCTCTGCCGTTTGCGATGTCTCTGCCGATGATGTCGAAAGAGTGGCTGGCATTCTTGAGGTTTCTCATGACAGCGCCGGCATTGACAAAGACTTTTCCGTTTTTCATTTCGCAGACGGCATCTTGGATCTCGGTCATCGTGGAGCTAAAGTTTTGGACGCCTGTTTTGATTTCAGGGATCAATTGAAGGTCATTGGCTGATTTGGCCGTCGTTTTGATCTCGTCCATGGCGCTGCCAAATGAGCGGACGGCGTTGCCGAGGTCGTCGCCATTTTTTTGAAGCCATCGGTTGACCTCTTTGATCGTGACCTGAAGGTTGTTGGACAGATCGGAGAGCTCGTTCATGGCGTTTTCGATCGGATCGACCGATTCGGCATAGATCGGTTGATTGGTGACCAGTTTTGGAGTAATCCCCTTAGGCGGCGCTTTGGGGATGATGGCGATCGATTTTTCGCCGAGGAGTCCGGACGTTTGGATCGAGATCTCGTCCGTATCGTACACTTTAACGTGGGAATCGATCTTCAGGACGAGCTGGTAGTAATAGATCCTTCCCAGCATGTCTGTCTGGGGATGTTTGCGCGCATCGTAAATTTCATCGATAGCGACGACCTCTCCAACGGGTTTTCCAGCGAACATCACCCGGGTGCCGACATTGATCTTATTGATGTTGGAAAACCGGACATAGAGGGTCTGTTTGCCGTCGCCTACGCTCGGTTTAAGGAACATGATCAATGAGACGATCAAAAAGCAAGCCGCAACGACGAAAATGCCGATCAGCATGTTTTTCGTTTGTTCACCCATGGTGGTTCTTCTCCTTCAAGGTTCTCGGATCTTGCGAGATCGACGTGTATAAAAACTTAATCAACGGATCGTCGATCTTCAAAAAGTCGTCGGGCTCTGCAATATGGGCGATCTTCCCGTCGCGGATCAGTGCGAGACGGTCGCCGACATAAAGAGCGGAAAACATGTCATGGGTAACGACGATGCTTGTCGCTTTCAGCTCTTCTTGTGTTTTAACGATTAGCTCATTAATTTGCATAGCAATAATTGGGTCCAGGCCCGTCGTCGGCTCATCGTAGAGGACAATTTGAGGGCGGTAGACGATCACGCGGGCAAGAGCTGCACGCTTGCGCATCCCTCCTGAAAGTTCAGAGGGCATCTTCTTTTGCGTTCCTGCAAGGCCGACAAGTTCGAGCGCGTGGCTGACCCTGTCATTGATTTCCGCAGTGGAGACTTTTTTGCCGGTATGGGGATCTCCGTGCTCGCGCAAATAAAAGGCGGCATTGTCTTCGACCGACATCGAGTCGAACAGGGCGCCTCCTTGAAAAAGCATCCCCATGTGACGAACGGCGCGTAAGAGCTCTGCTCCTTTAAGTCCGGTGATCTCAACTCCATCGACGTCGACAGTTCCATCGTCGGGCTTTAAAATCCCGATGATGTGCTTGAGAAGGACGCTCTTTCCGATCCCGGACGGCCCTAGGATCACAAGGGTCTCGCCGCTTTTGACATCGAGGTCCATGCCAGCTAAGACTTGGAGCTTTCCAAATTTTTTCCACAGATTGCGAATTGTAATCATATCAATCCAATAACCCCGTGATCTGGGCGTGGAGGATATTGAGGCCGACTGTGAGGAAGAAGTTTACGAATAAAATACAGCAATAGGTAACGACCACGCTGTTCGTCGTCGACCTTCCAACGCCAGCAGCCCCTCCCGAGGTGCGCAGCCCCTTATAGCACGCGATCGTCATGATGAGGACTCCAAAGACAAAGCCTTTGATCACTCCTGTCAAAAAGTCGAAATAAGTGATGTGGGTAGGCATCGGATCGAAATAGGTGTTGGGCGCCATTCCAAAAAAATAGACTGCGACGAGATAGCCGCCGAAAATCCCCATCACAATACTAAAGATGACCAGCAGAGGTATCATGAGGACCCCTGAAATAAACCGAGGAGAGATGAGGTAGCGGTTCGGATTGACGGCCATGGTCTTGAGTGCATCGATCTGTTCGGTCACCTGCATCGTTCCCAGCTCTGCGCACATTGCAGCGCCGACCCTACCTGTGACCATAAATGCCGTAAGCACCGGTCCGAGCTCGGTCATCATCGCCTTTGCGACCATCAGGCCGGTGACGGAAGCGAGCCCCTTGTCGGAGAGTTGGTAGAATGATTGGGCTGCAAGCACCATCCCTGTCGATAGCCCCGTAATGGCCACAACGGGAAGAGAGGCAACGCCGATATCGAACAGCTGTTTCAAGATCAAGTAGAAGTGGGGAGGGCGACGGATGGTCGCCTTGGTCACGTCGTAGATGAGGACGGCGTATTCTCCGACAGAGATGACAAACCCCAACGCGGAAAACAGCCTTTTGACCAAAGGATGCTGATGGTTGTTGTTTGCCGCTGTTTGCCCATTATTTCCGTTCAATGCAGCCATCCCCGATTATATATTCCCCAATAATCGGATTGTATCGGAAGATCTATTTGGGGTCAAATCACAGAAAAAATGGGGGGAAGCCAAAGTTTAAAAAAAAGACACCTTCCACTGCTTAAGCGGAAGGTGTCTTTTCTATGAACTTTCAAAGGGATATTAAGCGCCGCGGCCTTTCTTTTCGATGATGCTGTTGGCGAGTTGATTAGCCTTGTCAATCGCGGCTTGCGCTGAGTTTTGGCCTTCTTGAGCTGCTTGGAAGCGGACTTGGCTCAAGATAGAGCGCTTAGACTCGTCTTCGGTCACAGAGCCTTGAATGAGCGTTTTAAAGCCATCGCTAGCATTAGGAATGGTCTTTGCAGCTGTTTTCAAAGTTGTTCTCATGAAGTCATTATCGGTCAATTTTTCTGCAATTGACTTGAAAAGGGCTTCAATAGGGCTATTTCCCACTTCGAGGTTAAGCGTTGGGCTAGCAGCGCCTTTTGGAAAAAATCCTGAAGCGATCCCTGCGCTTCCAGCCAAGAATGCTGTAGCGAGGGTTGCTCCTGCTTGCAAGCGCATCCAGCCGATCTGTCCGTCAGTCAGATCGCCGTATTGATGAAGCTGGCTTAAGAGGCGCGATGTGTGTTGGGCCCCTAGCTGGTTAAATGTTTGCATAATGCTAGCGAGCTGCGGAAGTAAAGCGTATACAGACCCTGACATATGTGTTCTCCTTAAAATAATTTTAACTTAATAATTCTTTGACGACAGCTTCGTTCGAGCGGATGGCCATCTTAACGAATAAGTTCGCTTTGTCGTGCGCGGCGTTAAGGCCGTCCAGGACTCCTTCGATCGATTTTGTCGTGTTATCAATGAGCTGCCTTTCTACGGTCATTTGCGATTTAACTTTAGTGAGGTCGGCCTGCGACCAGATCAGATTGGCATCGGCATACCCTTTTCCGATCGTTGTCGCGCCATCAAAAATGGCAAGCGTCGCTTGAGCGATCATTACGGCTTTTTCGGCAAATTCGATCCCCGACCAGGCGAAGGCGCCGGCTGATCCGCCAAGTCCAATAATGCCTGCGAGCAGGCCTGTTGCCGTCGGAAGGAGCATAGCGAGCATTTTGCGTCGGTCTTCATCTTCGTTCGCAAGTTTTTTGGCGACCCAGTCCCAAGTTCCCGATTCCGACATGAGCATGTTGGCAATGGAGAATATCCCCGAGGCGATCATTGCGCCGCCGACGAGTGATCCCGCTCCCGTTGAGACAAGGGAGACGCCGATCACGATCGAAAGGGCGGACAAGAGGGAATTGGCCACTTTTTTTAACAGGGACCAGAAATCGGATGCTTTGGCGTTCTCGGCCGCCTCTTTGAGCTTTTGCAGGTTGTCTGCGGAGATGTCTTGGAGCTGCAGGCGGAACGCTTCTAAGCGGACGCCGAGCGTCAAGAGGACCTCGTCGCCAAATGAGCGGAAGGACTCCATCGCAGCTAAAAAGCGGAGCTCGCTTAAGCTCGGGGGATTTGCAGGAGGTGGCGTATCCCGTCTAAAGCTCGGAGGGGTAAGGGTCGGCCTGTCGATGACGACAGGAATCGAGGGTTCTAAATCTGCCGCTGCGATGCTGTCCTGAACGGCAGCAGAGGCGTGGGCGTGCGGGTCCACGACAGGGGAGGCCTGTATGGAAGGATCGAAATGCGTTCTAGAACCGACGGTCACTGGAAACATGCTTATCTTACTTTGTCCGCGTTTTTAACAAGTTGATCTTTTCTGCAAGGCGCTTTCCTTCGTCCGTTTCGAGGTCGAGGAGCTGTTCTGCTGCATTGAGCGCTTTGTTCGCTTCTTCAGCATTGCCTTGCGATAGGTAACATTCAGCCGCATGAAAATGGGGCAGGGGGTCCTTGTCATTGAGCAAGACCACCATGCACCAGGCGTGCAGGGCTGCGGTGTATTCTTTTTTCATCTGCTCCGAAGAGGCGAGTCCTTTCCAGAAGCCATGATTGAACGGCGCCGACAGCACAAGTTTGGTGAACAGCTCGGCCGCTGTCTCGTAATTGCCGTCATTATACAGTTTGAAGGCGGTTGCGTACAGTCCATTTTGCTCCTCCCGAGAAAGAGGTTTGACCCCTTCTGGAGACAAGTTGAGGATTTCGGCAATTTTCTTTTGAAAATCGATGTCCATTAGGTTCTGATCTTCCCGAGGATTGAGTCGATGTGGCGTGTCAGCATTTCCAAGGTCTTTTGGGCGTTCTCAGTATATTGGATCCGATCTTCGTACCCTTGGTTGATGTACATGGTGGTCTCGTTGACCTTTGAGACCTGGTCTTTAACGGAGCTGTCGAGAAGGGTGAGGGAAGTCTCGATGTCGTCGAGTTTGAAAACATAAATTTTTGGATCGTAGACATCTTCGATGCCGTCGTAATTGACGAAAGAGCCGAAAATCTGGGGGTTGAAGTCGTGGATCCTGCGGATCGTCTCCTGCATCTCTTCATCTGCGCTGAAATCGGCGTCTTTCTTATCTTTTTTGGAGTGGGTAAGGGCTGCAATCAATTTTTGAAGGTCGCGGTTTTGATCGTTGAGAAGGCTCAGCGTAGAGATCAACGTGTTGATGTTGCCTTCGGTATGATTGAACGCTTTTTGCTGTGCTTGCAAGAACTCGAGTGCAAGATTGTATCCGACAGCTGCTGTCATAATTGCTCCTTGGTATAGCCACCCGTCCTCAAGTTTATCAAAAGAGGAGCATTTCTTCAATCTTAACGAGCGTTAAATTATTCATTTAATGTGAAGATAAAATTTTTTGTTTGATTAGCTCTGTTTAGAATGTGTTTTTGTTGTTTTTAAGCATTCTTTCTATTATGATTTTCACAATTCAAATTTAGGTTGATGCATGGTTGATGTAACAAAGTTTTCTGCTTCAAATTATGTGAACGCATTAATGCTGCAAAGCTATAACGGAGAATTGCTCCATTCAAGCGGAATTTTGAAAAGTGTTGAACAACATATTTTTTCAAGGGCGATCGGCCTATTGCTCTCTCCAGCGGCATTGATCGATGTAGTCGTTCATGGCGCCAGCATCCCTTTTTCAAGCGACAATCAGCTCCAACGTGTCCAAGATGCCGTCTTTCCGATGCTGTTCGGCAGCGCGTTTGCAGCGGTCCATCCTTACTTAGGATGCTATGCGGCAGAACCTGTAAAAAAACATATTGCAGCAGGGATCCTGCTCAGCGGAACAGACAGGGGATTTGACGCGGTCTGCTCTCCTTTGAC
>JAFEGV010000092.1 GCA_018239665.1 Verrucomicrobiota bacterium
TATATTTTTACCCTTTTTGAGATATAATTGCCTCCAATTTATAGACCGCCGCCATGGCTATGACCCTATATATATGGAGGGATTGTGTTAAAGAAATACTTTATTCGGTGGGGCCTGGTTCTTTCAGCCATTTTCACCTGCCCGGCAGCTTCAGCTCCAACTGTCATTGAAGAGGAGTATCCCGTCGTCATTTTGGGCGGAGGGATAGGGGCATTGACATCTGCCATCTATCTTTCCCGGGCAGGCCTTGCTCCGGTCGTGATCACAGGCCCAACTGTAGGCGGCGCCATCACCCAGTCCCATTCCGTGCAAAACTGGCCGGGAGAGCTTGATATTTCAGGTGTTGCGTTAACGGAGCACGTCAAATACCAAGCGGTGCACAACGGGGCAATCCTTCTGAATGAAACAGTGACCTATGTCGATTTTTCCAAGCGCCCCTTTATCATAACGACCAAGCAGCTTTCCGGAAGCAACGAGACGATCAGAAAGATCAAGGCGCAAACCTGCATCGTCGCTATGGGAGCAACGCCTAACCTCTTAAAGGTTCCGGGTGAGAGCAAATACTGGTCTCGCGGCATGTATAGTTGTGCAGTATGCGATGGCGGACTTTACAAAGATAAGGTCGTTGCCGTCGTCGGCGGGGGCGATAGCGCCTTGACCGAAGCCCATTACCTTTCAAATATTGCGCGCAAAGTCTATGTCGTTGTCCGAGGAGATCAGTTCCGCTCCGTGGAGAAAGAGAGGATGCAATCGATCTTAAGCCGGCCGAATGTCGAGGTCCTCTACAATTCAGAAGTCAAAGAGGTCCAGGGCAATGAAAAGGAAGTTACCCACATTTCCATTCAAGACAACAAGAATCAGAACAAGCAGCAATTAGCTGTTAACGCCGTTTTTTTAGCAATTGGATCAACGCCGAATTCTGCACTGTTCAAGAAAGACCTAGAGCTCGACAGCAAGGGCTATGTCGTTCTTAAAAAGTATCAGGAAACTTCCGTTGAAGGAGTCTATGCCGTAGGCGATATTGCCGATCCAGAGTTCAAACAAGCGATTACTGCAGCAGGGGATGGATCAAAGGCTGCTCTTCAAGCGCAGCAGTATTTAACCCAATATCAACCCAAGCCTGTGACGAAAAAAACGAGCACGCCTGTTTCCAAGGCAAAGCCTGTGATCGAAATCGGGACCCGCGAAGAGCTGGCAAAGCTTCTCCGCGAAACGGATGGAGGGGTTATCCTCGATTTTTATGGGGATTATTGCGGCCCATGCCGGATGTTCGGTCCCCAATATGAATCGTGGGCTAAAGAATTTCAGGGAAAGATCGCTTTTGCCAAGGTGAACGTCGAGAAGGAAAATGGTTTGTGCGAAGCCTATCAGATCCGCGTGATCCCTACCCTTGTCATCCTTGATAAAGAAGGGAAGGTCGTTCGTAAAAGCTCCGGCTCAATGGAAATTGCGGAAGTGGGCAAACGTTTAGACAGTGCAAAAGATAGCGTTCATATCGATCCCGCGATTTTCAAGTAGCTTCAGAGGGAATTGCAAAACTCCAATTTGGTCTCCAATGCAAGTTTTGCAACTCCTACTGTAGTTCAATCTTTAGACCGATAGGTCTTAAGCCTGTTGAGCCATCCAGGCAGCCACCGCGCCTCATTGCGCTGAGGGGGAGAGAGTTCGACGCGGTCGGAGAGGACTTTGGTTGCTCCCGAGATGAACTCTTCAATCGGGTTGTCTGTATTGCCGGGCATTTTCAAAAGAACTTGGCGCAGGCCCCACCCTTTATCTTCATAGCGCTCTGAAGGGTTTGTTCCATCCCCTTTAAAGTTCAAATAATCGAGAAGCACATATGTTCCCCCTGGAGTTTTGCCCAGGCGCTCGATCTGTGTTTGGATGTGGTCAACATCGCTTTTCGGAAGGTCTTTGACAAGAGCAGGCTCGATCGACGAAAACCGTTCTGCCATAAAGAGAGCTTGGAGGGTAATGGTCTGCGTGAGCAAATTGCGCAATTCCCCCATTTTACCCGAACGTTTGCTCTTTTCAAATTCTTCGCGCGAATGCCATGGGCAGGTTGCTTTAGGGTTCAGCCAGTGGGGAAGTTGAACTTTATGGTCTTTTAAAAACTGGACAAGAGCTGGAAAGGTCTCGACAAACTTATCCGCCTTGCCCATGGGATACCAGATAAAATGGCCGATGCCAAGGGATGCGAACCCTTCGCCCTGATTCCATGTCATTAGACCTTCAATTGTTTGGTTGCATTCATTCATCCAGATCTTTTGCGCAATGATAGACGCATCCAGCTCCGATATCTCCAGAGCAGGTAAAGAGACAGAGGAAACAAGAAAAAGGATCAAACCCACCGTGAATTTTTTTTGCATGACATTTCCTTAGCTTTGGGTTTTAGTTGACGTTTTGATGGAATTAGCAATAATCTTAATAAATTTTGAGGGTGTTGTGAAAGTTGTTGCCTTACGAGCGAATTGCAAAACTCTTTTGCCCGTTAAAATCGCCCTTTTGAGGTTGTTTGTACCCATTCTCCTCGCCCGACCCGCTAGGGGTCGGCCTCGTCGAATGGCCCGTGGCAGCTACACTGCCACTTACAAACAGCCTCAAAATCATCAATTTTTTTGGACAAAGCAGTTTTGCAACTCCCTCTCACTGTTAACCATTATCTGCTTGTCCCAATCCCTTTTCCTATCAGCGGAAGAGCAAGAGCCGCTTCCTGCTTTAAAAAGAGGCTTTTTTTTCTTTGCAGACCCTGTCTATTGGCAAGCTCATGAAGACGGTTTGGCATATGTCACAGAAAGCAATTCTAGCACGACCCTAGCACCACATAGCAAGGCCGAAAATTTGCATTTTGACTGGGACTTTGGTTTTGAGGTCGGCTTTGGGTATCGGATCCCTCATGATCTGTGGAGCTTTTCTTTGGAGTTGAAGCATATCCATACGAATGCCCACGGCCATAAGACGGCCGGCGAGGGCAAAGCGCTTTTTCCATTATGGAAGCTTCCCGATGCGCAGGATCCCTCCTTTGCTCATGAAGCAAAAGCGCATTGGCGCCTTCATCTTGGGCTTCTTGATCTCATCATGAAAAAAGATTGGCGTCCGTCAAAGACCTGCATCATCGCTCCAGTCCTAGGACTGCGCTCCGCGTGGATCCGGCAAAAGTATAACCTCTTTTACTTAGGAGGCTCCCTGCTTCCGGACAGAGAAGAGCAGTTCAGCATGAAAAATAAGTTCTGGGGGATCGGTCCATCGATCGGAATGCGCAGCTCGTGGGAGTTCGCGCATAGGTGGAGCGTGTTTGGCGATATCATGGCGTCCATCCTTTATGGAGAGTTTTATCTGCATCAAGCGGAGTGGGCATTGCCTAGCAAATCAAAAATCCTTGGGATCCACGAGATCTTCCGTTCCAGCGTAACGACATCAGACCTCACATTGGGTGTGCGATGGGAAACGGAGTGGAAGGGAACGTTAAAGAAACTTTCCTTGGAATTGGCGTGGGACCAAATTTTTCTTTACGCTCAAAACCAATTTATCCGTTTTACAGATCCTTCAGCTCTAGGCATTTTTGCTTCGAACCAAGGGGACCTTTCCCTTCAAGGCTACCATATCGGCGCTCGATTCGATTTTTAATTCATTGCGGTCGAGCTTTATTTGTCAGCTCTTCTTTTGCTTGACCGATTGGCCGCCAATCGGACAAAGTGAAAAAAAATAGAGGGAATTGCAAAACTGCTTTGCCCTCAATAAAGAGATGAGGCAGATGGCTAAACCAGAGACTGAGCGGGTCCGTCAGTTTGAAACGCTAGGGATTCAAGACGTTCCGATTGTTGGCGGTAAAAATGCATCCTTGGGAGAAATGATCCGGGGGCTAAAAACGGAGCAGATCCAAGTTCCCGACGGATTTGCCACAACGGCCCAGGCTTATCGGGAGTTTCTTCAATTCAATCGTTTGGACAAAAGCATCGCGGAACAGCTTAAAAAATTGAAGAAAGATATCGGGTCTCTGGCAAAAATAGGCCGTACGATCCGCAAGTCGATCCTCGAGGCAAAGATGCCGCCTGCATTGCTAGCCGATTTAAAAAGCGCTTATCAAGACCTCTCAACGCGATACCAGATGAAAGAAGCGGATGTCGCTGTGCGCAGCAGCGCGACAGCGGAGGATTTGCCCACAGCTAGTTTTGCCGGCCAGCAAGAGAGCTATTTGAACGTGCTTGGAGAGAAAGCATTGGTCCAATCTTGCCTGAAATGCTTCGCCTCCCTATTTACCGACCGCGCCATCAGCTATCGGGAAGCGAAAGGGTTCGACCATCTGAAAGTAGCGCTCTCGATCGGAGTCCAAAAAATGGTCCGTTCCGATCTTGCCTGTTCGGGAGTCTTGTTCACTCTGGACACGGAAAATGGCTTTCCTCATGTCGTTGTCATCAATGCGGCTTGGGGCCTAGGAGAAAATGTGGTGCAGGGAGCAGTCAGCCCCGATGAATATGTTGTTTTCAAGCCTCTGCTTGAAAAAGAAGGTCTGAGCCCGATCCTTTCCAAAGAATTAGGCGCGAAATCGAAGAAGATGGTCTACTGCACCTCGAAGCGGGGCGCGATCAAAAACATAAAGACATCATCGCAAGAGCAGAAGAGATTTGCTTTGACCGATGAAGAGGTTTTGCAATTAGCCCGCTGGGGCTGCGCGATTGAAAAGCATTACGGACGTCCGATGGACATCGAATGGGCAAAAGATGGGCAAACCCATGAGCTGTTTATTGTTCAAGCGCGCCCAGAGACTGTCCAATCCCAAAAGCAGCAAGACCGGTTTCAAACGTATACCCTTAAAGAAAAAGGAAAAGCGCTCTGCAAGGGGCTTGCAATTGGCGAAGCGATCGTTTCAGCCAAAGCCCAGGTTATCCGAAAGGTCGCCGACATCAAAAAATTTGTCCCCGGCAATATCCTCATTACGGAAACGACCTCTCCCGATTGGGTCCCGATCATGCAGCAAGCTGCTGCGATTGTTACTGACCATGGAGGAAGGACATCTCATGCGGCTATTGTGAGCAGGGAGCTTGGAGTGCCTGCAATCGTGGGGACTAACAACGCTACAAAGCTGATCAAAGATTCAAGCCCGATCACAGTGTGCTGCTCGGAAGGCGAGCATGGTACTGTTTACGAAGGACAGCTCAAATACGCCGTGGATGAGATCTCATTTGAAAATCTTCCTCAGCTGCCCGTTAAGATCATGATGAACATCGCAAGCCCGTCCGCAGCATTCCAATGGTGGCGCCTGCCTTGCCAGGGCATTGGCCTTGCCCGCATGGAGTTCATTATCAACAATGAGATCAAAATTCATCCGATGGCCCTTGTCCGCTTTGCCAAGCTTCAAGATAAAAAGGCCAAGAAAGAGATCGACCGGCTCACCCAGGGATATTCGGATAAATCTGAATATTTCGTTGATCATTTGGCCCATGGAATCGGAAAGATCGCCGCTTCGCGCTATCCCGATCCCGTGATCGTCCGCTTAAGCGACTTCAAGACCAACGAATATGCTAACTTGATCGGCGGCAAAGAATTTGAGCCCAAAGAAGAAAACCCCATGCTAGGGTTCCGTGGAGCGTCCCGTTACTACAGCCCTAGATACAAGGAAGGGTTTGCCTTGGAATGCAAGGCCCTGAAAAGAGTGCGTGAATCGATGGGCTTAAGCAATGTGATCGTGATGGTTCCGTTCTGCAGGACTTTGGAAGAGGCGGACCGGGTGTTGGAAGTCATGGAAGAATGTGGACTTAAAAGAGGTGCTGACGGGCTTCAAGTCTATGTTATGGCGGAGATCCCTTCCAATATCATTTTGGCCCGAGAGTTCGCAGACCGCTTTGATGGGTTTTCGATCGGTTCCAATGACCTTACCCAGCTTGTGTTGGGCGTCGATAGGGACTCTGAGGAACTGGCGCCACTTTTTAGCGAAAGGAACGCAGCTGTTAAAACGATGATCCGGGAGCTCATTGAAAAGGCCCACCTTAAGATGAGCAAAGTGGGTATCTGCGGACAGGCTCCAAGCGACTATCCCGATTTTGCTGCGTTTTTGATCGAAGCAGGGATCGATTCGATCTCGTTAAATCCCGACAGCATCATTGGGACCATTTTAAAGCTATCTCACAAGTAACTCATCGTTAATTGCTTAGATAATAATCGGTAAGCCATTGACAGCTAGTGTGTTAAAGGGCATTTCGATCATATTTTCCAATATGCAGATCATTATGAAATAGAAGAGGTTATGTTGTTCGTATTCGAATTAAAATAATTAATATATAAAAAGGGATGTATTATTTGATTTTTAAATTTATTAATGTATAATTACTATTAGATATTAGTAATAGTATATAATTAAGAAGGTTAATATGTGGTTAGATGAAGAAGTCTCAGAAAACCATCCCCTCGCCAGAAAGTTTCAATATATGACCCTGCAATCCTGCGAACGGAGCGAATCTGAGATCCATTACAAAAACACGAACCGAAAATTTATTTCATTTGATTTGCGCGACCGAGTTCTGATGGCCTTAGTAGGGCAAACCTTGAGACCTTTTGGTTTTTGGCAGAATTTACATGACTATTTTATCGGGTCTAAATTCCATTTCCTTCGCGTTTGGGCTGAAACACAGTTGGCCAACCGCGGCGAAAGGCATCTGCGAAATTTATATCTTCAGCATCCCTCTAAATTCTTTGAAGTGGAATATGAGGACGCAAAAAACGTAAAAATGAAAATTGTGAAATGCAACTACATCATCAGTGAAATGAGTTCCAATAAGCGGATTGCTTTGAACGATAATCAATCGGTCAACGGGGTTCTCGATGGATTTCGGCAAAAGATCCATGAAGAGGAACAGCGCCTCCAACTTGGCAACCAATTGTTCGAAGCATTTGCTCCCGAAAGCAATGTGCCTAAAAAGACGTTGATCGGCCACTCCGACAACTAATCAATAGACATTATTCAACAAAAAGAAGAGGGCGCATTTGACGGATTCCTAGAATCCGTCAAATGCGCCCTCTTCTTTTATTTCGTTAAATTTTACTTATAGATGTTGAACGCAACAACGCCGCTGGCAAACTCAGTCGTGTTCCTTCCTGCAAAGGTAAACCATGCGCCGGCGATGATACCGATGTTTGCATTCCAGTTATATTCAAACGCTGGTGCCACGCTGAACTGTTCGCTGGATGGTCCTCCCATCGGAGCTGTGGCCTTGCCGCTGAATCGCGTCTTATTGCTATGCTGGTATTGGAAGTCGCAGGCTAAGACCCAATTCGGCGTCAGGGACAATTCCATGCCGAGGATCGTGACAAATGTATTGCCCGGATAAGCCTTGCCATGAGTTCCTTTTGCACCCCCGTAAGCATTCAAATTTTTTACATGAACAGGGTTAGGCACTGTATATCCAAAGTAGAGGCGAGGAGCGTAATAGTGGACGCCTGAAATATGGTAGAGGTGGGAAAAGACGAGGGCGATCGTTTCATTCCATGTTCCGGCCCCTCCGATATCGGT
>JAFEGV010000093.1 GCA_018239665.1 Verrucomicrobiota bacterium
CCAACTTTCAAGTGGAAGCAGCATAAGCGCGAAGTTTAAGGATAAACGAAAATTCAAACCAGAAAAAAAGCAGGACCTCCCCGAAAGAGAGGTCCTGAATGAATTGCCTATTGCAAGACAATGGCCATTGCCGTTGCAAGCCTGGGGATGTCGTCAAAAGCGTGATTTTCACCCCAGACCGGATCATCGGAATGAGGAGAGCCTGCCAAACGGAAGACCTCGCCGAAGATCTGGTTTTGCTGATCTTTAGGGATCCCGTTGAATTTAGCTTTCAGCGCCTGCTGGACGGCTTGATCAAAAATGGGAATACTATCGAAAAGATGGGTATTTCCCCAATCATGGTCGCTCGGATCGATCGGCTTTCCATGCAGTTCCCAAACGTGGTAGTGGATATTGATCCGGTCCTCATCGGACAATTTCTTCATCTCTTTGCGCATTTCAGTGACCGATGCTCCGTCGGCAACTAAACGGTGAAGCCGGACTAAAGCTCCCATAAAAGGATTGGCCATGGCGCCGCCGCCAACTGGCTCTAATAAAGGTTTGGGGTTGGCGCGCCGATGAGCTTGGTAGCTAGCAAGAGCGCTTCCTGTGCGCCTTACTTGATTCCTCATAGCGTCTCCGCCATAGGCAAACGGCAAAGCAAGCTCTTGCAATTTAACTGGATCAGAAAAATCTTCAATTCGATCCCACAATGTATCGATATGCCACTTGGCGCCCGATTCATTGATGAATGTTGTCCAGACATGAGCGCCGAAAGGGATATTGTCGCGCATATGCTGCGCAGCCCCTTTTAATAGAGGAGGTTCTTCATACGTCAAGCGATCGAGGATATAGGCGGCAATCAGGGCATGGTGCCTGCAAACGCCAATCCCCTTTTCGATAAAATGATCGATAGGAATGAAGGGAACCTGGACAGTTGTAGTGCCCCTGCTCCAGTAATTGGATTGCTCGTAATCGAGACTTTGAGCCGGTCTTTCTCGTCTGAAATCGGCAACCAATTGATCGGTCAGCCTCACTAGGTCGGGCTCCGTCGAGCGAAACAGCATGTAGTTGCGAATGTAGTCCTTCACATAGGTCAAGACTTCCCGCTCCGATAGGTGCCCTGCTTGAGATTTCAGATAGGCAACGATATGGTTATAATGGGCATTCAACAGCGGAGAGTTTTTAGGGTTTAAAGCGATCACTTCTCGTCCTGACGAGGACCCGCAAGAAACAACAGGCCTTTGCGACAAACTTAAGAGACCTCCAGTAGCAGGTGTATAGATCACCTCATCGACCTTTAACTGAGCTTCATAACGAGGGCTTCGATGGAAATTCCTTTTAAATCCATCCATAAAATTGAACATGGTTATCGTTCTGCACCCTGCCCCTTCGCCAAAGTCAGGATGAGCATCCTCATTAAAAGTAGGCTCTGTGATGAGAAATGCATGCATTTCCGGATGCCTTCTCTCGATCACTGGAGGTTGCTGCTCAAGCAGATGAAGTTTGTCCTTGCTTTGTCGAATGGGGATTTGTTCTCCAATGTCGATCGTGACATAGCTAAGATTCCCTTCTCGAACGCGTCCGTAGCGCTTATCCTTGTCCGAGGGGTAACCGACGACCACAATGTCGCCTACTGTGATCGCGACGCGTGCAGAAGCTGAATAGGGCGCAGCCTTTAATCCGCCTCCCTGAGATAGCCATTTGCCGCCGATGACGATCCCCTTGCGCCCTTCTGAATCGGATTGGGAAGGGGACAGAGCGCCCCATTTCCTTAAAAATAAGGAAATATTCTCGCCAATTGCTCCGTTGGCGTTCGTAAAATGGCAGGCCCTGCCGAAATTAAACAAAGCTTGCATGCTAAGACCATCGAGCGAATCAGATCCTGCTCTGCCCGGCTCGTTAAAATAACCTTGCAGCGCCGCATCCATCTTCCGATAGATTTTTTCTAATTTAGCTTCGTCAATCAGACCTGGATTTGAGCGGCTAGGATGCTTCCGGGCCATGGGAGCCCAGTCCATAGCGGCCATCTTTGTTAAATATTTACTTGAATCATTTTCGCTTGATGTCGAAGATGCAGCCATCCTTAAACCTCTTGTTTTTAATAACTTAAAATTAAATCTTCCTGCGGCCTGAAGAAAAAAAAGCGCAAAGAAAAAATAAACAAAATACACTACAAAACATTATACCATAATTTAAAATTAAATTAAATAATCAAAATTAATTTCAAAATAACAATAAAAGACAAAGTTAATTATAATATCTCAAAAAAATGAGGTTTTATGTCTCTTAGAGTCCATTCTCAAAATAATCCATTTACTCATCTCTCCCCAACCACTCTCGTCTCCACCCTTCAGTCAACAAAACAACCTTCCGGCTACGCCCCGTTGCCGACAGTTCCTCGCGAAGCTATTTCACATTTCAGCGATGTTTATGCCGCTAGCTCTGCAGCCTTAAAGAAAACAGCGATCAGCTCCATCAAATCCCACGCCCTTTTTTCAGGCTCCGACGTGGAGATCGTTCCCAATACCTGCAAATCGCCCAAACTGCGCCAAATCCGCCAATCGGAAGCGCAAGCTGCCATCAAACTCTTTGCAAAAATTCATGCGGAAAAAACTTCGATTCAGTTTCACGATACGCCTGCTTTTAAAGAGAGCTGTTTAGAACTCATTCAACAACTGATGCTGCGTCCATCAGGCCGCTTGCTGATCGAATCCTTAGCTCAATGCACAAAGCCCGTTGTTCTGATCCCGGGAGAAGAGTATGCGACGGAAATTTCTGAAAAAAATGAATTTGTGATCTTTTTAAAACTGGAGCAGCTCTCCTACAACATCTGCCGGCTGCCTTCAGGTGAGAAGATCATCGAAGAAACACCTGCATTCATCAGCTTCGGCCATGAATCGATCCACGTCCTTCACCGCGATTGGCAAAGAAGCTTTCATTATCGATCTTTAGAACGGTCGTTGCTTGCCGACAAGCTTTCCGGCCCTTCTCATCTTCCGCAATACCAGAGCTATGAGGAGCAGTTCACAATCCATGGGCTTGAAGGAGAAAATCTTCTCTGCGAGAATGCCCTTCGCTTTGAATTCGGCCTCCCCGAAAGATGCTGCCACGTAGGCTCCATTTATCCTGCCTATGAAGCGAAGTACTTGGATCAGATTCACAATGTCAATCACGAAGGGATCAACTGGATCCAAAACGCCGCCGAGCTAGGCCTCTTATCAGAAGTGAAAAAACTCGTTGCAGCAGGCGCTAATCCAATTGACGGATGTATCGCCGCAGCTGGTGAGGGCCAACTCGAAGTTTTGAACTATTTTCTTAATTTGGAAGGTTTCGATCCATTGGCGCAAGATGGCAATGGCACAACAGCCATCCACGTCGCAGCTATGCATAACCAATACAAGGCCCTTGAGCTTTTTCAAAAACGAGGAATCGATCTTTGCGTGCAGGATTCCGAAGGACGGCTTCCACTGCATTATGCAGCTAATCAGAACAGTCCGCATACTCTCTTCTACCTGATCCAAAACGGCGGCAACCCGATCAATGCCAAAACGAAAGATAAGGAATCAGCACTTAGCATAGCAGCAGAATCTTTATCTCTTGAGGCTGTTAAAATCCTTCTTCATTTGAACGCTAAAGTCACTCCAACAGTCATCGATGCATTGGTGTCAGCGCGCGATGGCTCAGAAAAATGGAATGCAGTTCATCGCCTCATCGATTCCCATCTCGATCGCCTACAAGCTCGAAAAAAAGCAAAAAAAAGGGAAGCCCCGACATCTGGAGGCTCTAGCAAAGATGCCGAAAGGTCGGCTAAACGCAAACGCTATTCAAGCAAACCTGCAAAACTTGATAAAGAACCCTCTGACCGGCTTTGACCTCTTGTGATGGCGCCTTTTTAGCTTGAGAGCCTTTTAGGAGCGTCTGCCCCTCGAAATGGCTCTCAAACCTCACCCAGTTCTAATGTTCAAGACTAAAGAGTCCGCCTCCGAATTTGGAGGCTAAAAAACCTGTTCTTTTCCCCCGCCAAAAAAAACATCGCCTCTCTCTACAATAATTCTAGGAATAAAATTCTGAAAGGCCCTAAAATTGCTACATCTTTTAACTTGGATTACGTAGGTTTCTATCTGATGAGAAGCATCAAGCTGGAAAAACTGAAAAAATCGCTGAACGGCGGGACGATTATTAACGATATCAGCCTCCATATCCCTGCTGGCAAGTTCTTTGCCCTGCTTGGGCCAAGCGGCTGTGGAAAAACGACTTTGCTCCGCCTGATCGCAGGACTAGAGAAGGCCGACTCGGGCAAGATCTTTCTGGGCGACAGCGATATTTCCAGCTGGCCTATCCACCAGAGGCCGATCAACATCGTCTTCCAGAACTATGCCCTCTTTCCCCACTTGGATGTTTTCGATAACGTCGCTTACAGCCTTAAGCTCAAAAAACTTCCTAAGGCCGTCATCGAGCAAAAAGTTATAAAAATTTTAGAAGCCTTCCATCTGGAGAGCCACATCTATAAGCTCACAAGCCAGCTCTCGGGCGGACAACAGCAACGGGTCGCTTTAGCTCGCGCAATCGTCAACGAACCCGACGTCCTCCTTCTCGATGAGCCCCTGGCAGCCCTCGACTTCAAGCTCCGCGAGAAAATGCTCATCGAGCTTATCGAGCTCCAGGACAAGCTAAAGACCACCTTCGTGTACGTCACCCATGACCAATTCGAGGCGCTCACCGTTGCCGACCAAATGGCCATCATGAACCACCGGGGCGAAATCGAACAGATCGGAACGCCAAAAGAAATTTATGAATTCCCACACACCTCGTTTGTCGCAAAATTTGTTGGAACGACCAACATTTTAGGCGGTCACTTGCGCAATGTGGATTCAGACCCTGAGATCGAAGTGCCTGAACTGGGCCGGTTCCGCCTCTATATCCCTCAAAAAAGGGATTGGATGCGGGAAAATGGAGAAGCGATGATCAGCCTGAGACCGGAAAAGATCTTCATCTCCAAAAAAGAAGTTAAAAACTTCTCCAATACCCTCAAAGGAACTGTCCAGTCGATCGTCTATCACGGCAGATCGACGCAATATAACATTTTGTTGAAAAATGGATCGCGGATCCAAGTCTTCGAGCAGAATGAAGAGCATTTCCCACAAGAAGTGATCGATTACGACAACGAAGTCAACCTCTATTGGCAAAAAGAAAACGTGGTGATGCTTGAAAAATGAAAATCAAATTCCTTCCAAAAACCCCTACATCTGAGATTCCCTACGCCATAGGGGTGCCAGCCATGATTTGGCAGGTGCTGTTCTTTTATCTGCCGCTTGCCATTCTGGCAGTATCGAGCATCCTTGCCATCAGCGATTCGGGCGCGATTGAAGGGATCACATTTTCCAAAATCCTCTTTTTCTTAAACCCCCTTTACCTAAAAGTCATCGCCTCCTCTTTCCTCCTCGCCTTGAGCAACGCGGTGCTCTGCCTGCTCATCGCCTATCCTCTTGCCTACTTCCTTGCTTTTGCAGGGAAAAAGTACAACAATTTCTTTTTATTCCTGTTGATCGTCCCCTTTTGGACCAACTTCCTGCTCCATGTCTACGCATGGTTTTTTGTTCTGGAAAAACAAGGTTTTTTGAACAACCTCCTGACTACCTTCGGATTGCTCCACAACCCTTTTTCTTATCTGAACACCCCATTTGCGATCATGATCATGATGGTCTATTACTATCTTCCCTTCATGGTCATGCCTCTTTATTCCTCGCTGGAACGGATGGACATGCGCATCATTGAAGCCTCCTACGACCTTGGCGCATCCTGGCAGCAAACGCTCCGGCGCGTCATCCTTCCTCTGACCAAGCGCGGCCTCAAAGCTGGGTTTTTCCTTGTTTACATCCCATCGTTTGGCGAGTTTGCGATCCCGGAACTCATGGGAGGAGACCGGTTCATGTTTGTAGGGTCCGTCGTCGCCAACTACATCCTCGGGGATGAAACAGGCTCGCTAGGCGCAGCATTCACCGTCGTCTCATCGATCTTTCTGCTCCTCTCTTCAGTCGTTCTCTATTTGATCATCGATCGGCTCATTCCGGGGAAACAAAATGGTTAATCGAAACAAAGTTGCTAAACTTTCCAATCTGATCTTCATTGCATGCATCTACCTGTTCCTGTACGTGCCGATCATCGTCCTGCTCGTTTTTTCCTTTAACACGGAAGGGTTCCCATCGCCTTGGAAAAGTTTCACATGGAAGTGGTACCATGAGCTGTTTTTCGAATCGACCCATCTCTGGCACTCCTTCATGAACTCCCTGATCGTCGCGATCTTTTCAACACTGATCAGCCTTGCCATGGGCGTGTTCCTCATTTTTTACGGAGCCCAAGGCGGACGGATCGGAAAGTTCCTCAACCTTTTTTATGGGAACCTCGTCATTCCTGAGACCGTGCTCGCCGTCAGCCTGCTCGGGTTCTTCAGCCTTTTTTCGATCCCCCTTGGACTATTGACCCTGATCCTCGCCCATAGCGTCCTCGGCCTTGGCTTTGTGATCCCGATCGTGTATGCCCGGTTCCTGGAGCTTGACCTCAGAATGACAGAAGCATCCCTTGTTCTCGGAGCGACCCCGTTTCAGACCTTCTTTAAAGTCACCCTTCCCTTGCTGCGGCCTTCGCTGATCGCAACGGGGCTTTTGGTCTTCATCATCTCCTTCGACGACTTCATCCTCTCCTATTTCTGCGCAGGAAGCTCATCGCAAACCCTCTCGCTTTACATCCTTTCGATGCTCCGATCGGGAATCTCCCCTGTCGTTAACGCCCTGTCTGCCGTATTGCTGATTTTGAGCAGCCTGATGGTGTTCTTCTTCTTTTCCCTTAAAACCCGTTCCCGTATCTTTTGATAGAGGTCTTAGACGATGCGTAAACTGTTCATCCGCTCTGGAATTATCCTTTTCTGGATTGGCCTCATCGCCTTCGGCCTCTATTGGCCTAAATGGCAGATCATCCGCTACGAGGAAAATTCGATCAACGTGTTTGCATGGGGAGACATCCTCGATCCTGCCGTCATTTCCGACTTCCAAAAAGAGACCGGGGTCAAAGTCAACCTCAGCTACTATTCTTCCAATGAAGAGCTCATCGTCAAGCTGAAAGCGACAGGCGGGGAAGGATACGATCTGATCATCCCTTCCGATTACGCCGTCAATGTGCTCATCCAGGAAAAGCTGCTCAAAGAAATCGATAAGTCCAAGCTTAACTTCTGGAACGAGGTCAGCCCCAACTTGGTCGGCCACTTCTTCGATCCCGA
>JAFEGV010000094.1 GCA_018239665.1 Verrucomicrobiota bacterium
ACCCTAGTTATAATTTGATCGATTTGCTCTTCCGATAATGGGTTCTGAAAAGGAGCTTCTTGCAGTCCGATAACAATCTTGCGTTCTGCAAACTTTTCTATCTGTCCATTCCGTTTGCTGACATCCACTTGTTCCGCTTTAAATTCAGATTCCGCTCCGTCGATATGTATTGGAGGAGAGGCAACTAGCGCATCCGGTTCTTGTGGGAGGCTTTGCGGTTTCAGCGCGTCGTTGTAATACTTGACATGCTGGATCATTTTTTTTAGCACGTCTAGATGGTTTTGGATAAATCCTGTTGTGCGTGCAAGGGTTTCCGTTTCGACATCAGAGAGGGGAGCTTCTCTGTCCAGATTGATATGAGCAAGCAGCTGCGCAGTTCTGGAGATCAGCTCGCCATAGTTTTCAATGAGGTGTTTCGAAGAGATCGGCGCTGGATGTGGATCGACGTGATGATGTTGTTGCGCGGCAGGAAAGCAGCAGCAAAGAGCCCGTTTAAAGGCTTCCCAGCAACCTGAAGAAGCGGGGGCGGCATCAGGATTTGAAATCGGAACAATTTGAAGATCTGAATGGGAAGATGTCTTAGAAGGCGGAGGAGTGGTAGCAGATGCCATATTTACCTCGGGTTTGCAAATTTCTAACCAAATCTTAACAATGCCTCTTTTTTTGTTACAACAAATACTTGTCATTTATAGAAAATTTTGCGCGTTTGAGCTTAAGCGGACCGATGCGGGAGGGTGTTTGAAAACGGGTCTGTTTAAATGCGCTTTCTTAAGGCTTTTTGAAGTGGACCGTAAGGCCATGAGAGGTTTTTTGGAACTGCGCGACTAAGATTTTGGCTGAGGAGCGTTTAAAAAACTCTAAAAGAGGATGGACGTTTTGGCAAATCTCTTTGGGGCAATGCTCCTCGAGGAAAAGGCAAGGAACAACCCCCTGCTTGAGATGGGTCTTGGCAGTGTCGAGCAATTGGTTAAAATTGGACTCGGCAGGAACGCAATGGAACGAATAAAAGATCCGGATGTACCAGGGATGTTTCTTGTTTTCTTTGACAGGAATTAATAGGTGGAGGTTGGGAATGGCGCCGATCAGAAGCAAGGCATCCCTCCATCTCCCCTTTTCCAAAACGAGGATCGTGTTGCCTGAGCTTTCGATCGGATCGACTGGCGGGCGCTTGAAACGGTAGAGAGGATGAAGAACTTTGCGGGAGAAAAAGGGAACGGAGAGATCGGAGAGACGGACTGTTAAGACGATTGTGACGCAGAGTGTAAGAAAGCCGATGACCCCGAAACTTGCGGCAGAGGTAAGATCGAAAATTTGGTTGAAGACAAAAAGGGCTATGGACGCGATCAGTACGCCGGCAAAGCTCAAAAAATTTGCAGCTCCAATGGTTTGACCCCGTTTCTCATTTTCGCTGTAAAGTTGAATAAATGTGTCAAACGGAACAATAAAAATTCCACCTAGAATCCCGATCGACACCAAGCAGATGATATCGAAGATCAGGCTGCTGGAAAAAATCGATAGCAGGAAAAAGAACAGGGTGATCCCAATTCCCGCAACGCAAGAAATGCCAAGCTCGATCCTTTTGCGCGAAACTTTGCCGGCAAGAAATGATCCGAGGGCGATGCCGAGGGCGGTTGATAGGAACAAGTATCCTCCTGCCACCTCGCTTAAGTGCAGCGATTCGATGGCAAACGGAATAATGTTTAGCTGGGTAAATGCTCCTATAAAAAGGAAATAGGCAGAGCCGAAGATTGATGGTAGGAGATGCCTTTGTTTGCGGCAGTCAACAAGAGTATGGAAGATCTCTCGAACGAACAGAAAGTTCATCTTTTTCTTAGAGTCCTGGGCAGGAGTCTCTTTGATCCCGAAAGCAGCTGCAAAACCGGAGACGGCGACAAGTAAGCAAAAACCTGCGATCAGAGTAAAATGCCGATCGGTGACCTCAGTTAAAAAGGAAGCTAGGAATGTTCCGATGATGATGGCGAGATAAGTAAAGGAAGTGATCAAACCATTGGCGCGGGAAACTTTATCGGCGGGAACAAGTTCCGGGATGATCCCGTATTTCGAAGGGCCGAACATCGCGCTGTGAGTGGAAAGGCAGAACAAAAGAGTGTAGCATCCCCAGACGCTTTTGTAAGCAAAAGCAAAAACTGCTAGGATCATGACGAGGATTTCAGCGCTTTTCATCACGATTAAGAGCTTCTGTTTGCTGAAGCGGTCTGCTAAAATCCCGGCCGAAGAGGAAAACAGCAGGAACGGGATCACGTAGACGGCCCCTGTGGCCGATAAGATTTCGCTGGCACGATCAGCGCCTAACGCATCGATGAGCAGAAATGCCATGACAAATTTAAAGACATTATCATTGATAACGCCCAAAAATTGCGTTGCATTGAGATATCCCAGAGAGCCTTTTCCATTATGGAAAACGAATGGGATCTTGTTCATCGCCTTTTTCAGGCCGCTCTGTTTTTGCGAACGGAACAATGACATACATCAACTTAATTTTATTTTTAAGTTAGCATATTATAGAGCGCATGTCCACAATTGGATGCAGGTATAGCGGAGCTTAATGTGTTTCGAGGATCTCGATTCTATAGCAATCAGTTAAAGATTTTGGCTCAAAGGATGGGTCAGAGGCTTTTCTCTCCTCAGACGGGCCCTTTCGAAAAGCGATTAGTGATCGTTCCCTCCTCAGCGATCAAGGAATTCCTTGTTGGCTATTTTGCTGCGCATCCCGACTATAATATTTTTGGCGGCGTGCGCATTATGCCGCTTGCGGAAGGTTTTTTAGAGCTGCTTGCATCGATCAACTTTGAAAAGCAATTAAGAATTCCTTCATTGCTGGAGTTGTCTCTTAAAATCGAAGAGCTCATTTGCCAAGCTGTGCATGCCCCGGAAGTTTTTGATCGGGAAGAATTGCAGATATTGCAGCCTCTGCTGGAGTATGTTGGCAAAGAGCTTCCCGAAAGCGGCAGCAGGGTGCACGAAAGGCGGATCGGCACTCTTTCGGTACAGTTGAGCAAGCTATTTTCCCGGTACGGTCTTTACGGAGAATCATTTTTAGAGGATTGGGAGAAGGAAAAAGGATGGCAGCAATGGATCTGGAACAACGTCTATGCGGAAGAAACAGGTTGGACGTACCCTGTCAAAGCTTTGAAACTTCCTCTTGATCGATCGGTCGTCAAATCTCAAGTCCATGTCTTTGGATTTTCTTCGGTGCCGAAGCTTTATCTGGAGTTCTTTAATCGGATCGATAGCGCATTATATCTCTTAAGTCCTTGCGCGATGTTTTGGGAGGATTTGACAACGGACCGGGAAAGGATCGGGACTCGGCGCCATTTTGAGAAAATGCGGATTAAAGATGGAGAGTTAGATCAGTGGGAGCAGTATGTGCGCGATACCAATCCATTGCTTGCGAATTGGGGAAAAGCGGGAAGGGAATTCTTGAAGTTGCTAGAAGATGGGGACCTGGTGTCCGATGAGGGATATCAAGATCCCATCAAAGAGACAGTGTTGGCGCATCTTCAGACAGATTTGCTGAACTTGCGCAATCCGAAAGAAAATGAATTCAGGGCCAACCTCGATTTTGACAGTTCGTTACAGGTCCATTCCGCGGTATCGATTTTGCGCGAAGTGGAGGTCCTCTACGATCAGCTCTGCGAACTTATCGCCATGCGGCGCTCAAGCGATGATCCGATCGAGCCTAAGCAAGTCCTTGTCCTTGCTCCCGATTTGAACCTGTATGCACCATTTGTTCAAACTGTCTTTGGAGCTAAAGACAGCGTTCTTTCTTACAGCTTGGAAGGAATTTCCGATTCGGCAGCGAAAGAATTATTTGAAGCCGTTTTGCATCTGCTGTCCATACCCGAACTCAGCTTTTCCGCGGAAGCTGTTCTTGAGCTGATGACATTTTCATCGTTTAGGGAAAAATGGGAGCTTTCTTTGGATGACGTTGCCAAGATCCGGCAATGGGCGGACCGTGCGAATATCCGTTTTGGCAAATGGGAAAACGGGTTGGACCGGCTGATCCTTGGTACGCTCATGCAAGTCGATGAAGAATGGGCCCTCGAAATGGAAAATGAGCTCTGGCCCTGCAGAGGAATCGAAGCTTCCGACCTTGATCTTTTTGGAAAGCTGGTCCAGCTGGTCCGATCGTTGCGCGAAGATCTAAAGCCCGTGGTCGAAAATCAAAAGAGAAGCTTGTCAAGCTGGATTGATTTTATCGAAGCGCTGGTCTTGCAATATTTCGATCCGCCGCAGGGACAGGAAACCCTACTGATCGAAATCCATAAACTGCGCTCCCACTTTCCATTATACCGAAACAACCCTCCGGTTCTTAGCGTGGCGGCAATTGCCCGCGCTCTGCAATCGTTGGCAGACGCCCAATCGGGGTCTCTATTTTCGCACAATGCGCAAAAAATAGCGTTCAGGCCTTTAAAGAGCGGTAACATCACGGATGCAAAGGTGATTTGGCTTCTTGGAATGGACGAGGGGAGTTTTCCCCGCAGCGAGCCCTCAAGTTCTTTGAATGCAATGAAATCGCATAAGGACCAGGACTTAGTTCCGAAAAGGATCGATGAAGACCGTTATCTTTTTTTGGAGTGCGCCACATTGGCAACAGAGCATTTGATGTTCAGTTATCTAAGGCTCGACCCGCAGGACAATAAAGAGAAGGCGCCAAGTTTGATCGTGCAGGAGCTGATCCAGTATTTAGGCAACCGCATCCCAATTTTCCACCACCCGGCGCTGCCATTCGATAGCCGGTACTTTTCTACAGAAGGCGCCGGAGGAACTGCGCTGCCAAGCTTTTCTAAAAGGCATTTCAATTGCGCGCAAGCCTTCTATCATGGCAAAGGCGAGCAGGAAACTTTTTTGCGCATCGGTGAAAAACCGGATGAAAAAGCGCAGGAAAGAGTGATCGACATTAAGCATTTGAAAGATCTGGCCAAAAATCCGATCCGCTTTCACTTCCAACAAGCTTTAAAAATGTACATGCATTCTGAAGAAGATGAAAATGGAGATTTTCTTCTTTCCGCCTTGTCCCGTTCCATTTTTAGAAAAATGCTGTTAAAGCGCTCGATCAAGGCTCAACAGAAGGTATGGCAGGAACAGGGCAAGCTTCCCGTCGGAGTCTTTGGCGAAGCTGCCGTTGAGGCCCTCGAAGAGGAAGTGTCCGACCTTAAGAAAAACCTCTCGGAATTCCACATCGGGCCGCAGCAGATTTTCTCAGTCGAGCTTTCCTTGTTGTGCTCTCAGCCTCTATTGCATAAAGAGGGCAAATGGATCCTTCCTGCAATCCAGGTCCCCATGCCCGATGGTTCTTTGGTCCATCTGGTAGGACGGATCGATGACTTGACGCCGCATGGTCTTATCTTTCATGGAGAAGACAAACTTCCCGATTGGATCAAATGTTGGCCATTGCTGCTTGTTTTGGGCTGTTTGAAAGATGCTCCGTTTAGTGTTGAGAAGAACGTGCTGTTAACTAAGAAAGGAGATATCAGGAACGGATATTTTTCCGACTATCTTTCTCCGCTGCAAGATTACATTGCCTATTACGAAAGAGCATTAATCGACCTAAGCCCGTTGATGCCGGAATGGATGTCGAGCCTTCTTCAGGATTCCCCGGAAAAACTAGAAAAAGCAATCGACGATTCGGTGAACAACGAAAATTATGAAGATCCCTATCTGCAATGGCTTAAGCGGCGCAACGCCCTTCCCGATGCCAACGAGTCAATTGCCGCTTGGTCAGGTTACGCGCGAACATTGTTTAGACCTATGCTCGAAGCGTGGAAAAAGGAGAGATCGAATGCAGAGGATTGAACCGAGTGAATTTAATATCTTAAGCCGTCATTTGTCGGTCTTCGGCTCTCATTTTCTCGAAGCGTCCGCGGGAACGGGAAAGACGTTTGCCATTGAGCATTTTGTCGTGCGATTGCTGCTTGAGTCCGACCAACCTCTTCTTCTGGACCAAATCCTCGTGGTGACATTCACCCGCGCAGCAACAAGAGAACTTAAAGCAAGGATCCGTCACAACCTCATCTCAGCGCGCGATCAGCTCCAATCCGGACACGTCCAGCACGATTATCTCAGGGCGCTTTTTGAAGAGGGAAGTGAAAAAGTCAGCAAGAGCGTCCGTCGATTAGAAGATGCCCTGGCCTGTTTTGATTCCGCTCAAATTTTTACTATCCACGGATTTTGCTACAGGGCCCTTTCCGAATTTGCCTTTGAAGCGGGAGTTGCCTTTGAGTTAAGCGATCCGGACGATACCCAGCATTTGGGCATCGTGGAAGAAGCCGTCCACGAATTTTTACTCCATCAGATAGATGGCGCAGCCTTTAGTTCCGGGCAGATAGCGGCGCTATGGCGCTATTTTAGAAAAAAACCGCACCGGTTAAAGGCCCGATTGGCAGCTCTTGTCAATCAAGATAAAGAGATAGCGCAGGCTCGATCATTCAGCGAATCTCTTCAAGCATGGCAGCAGGCCTTGTTGCAGTTCAAGGAGTTGAAAAAAGAGGACCTTCTTGCTGATTGGGATCTCCTTTCCTCCTTGTACAAACAAATGGGCAGCAAGCGATTTTCAGAGCAAATGCAACAGCTTGCCCGGATGCTTGAAACAAAGCAGTGCACTTCTTACGAGTTCGATCGGCTCCTCAAAGAAAAGGAGCTATTCCTAGACAAAATGGAAAGCGGAAATAGGAAGGTCCGCGCCAAAGAGCCGCCCTTAAGCGCTTTGCATTATCCGGGGCTTTTTGAGCAGTTGCGCGCAAGCTTGCTTCCGATTTTAGCAGCGGCTAGAGACCCCACGCAGATCTTACTCCGGCTTGCCCTGGCATGCCGCCAAGACATTAAGCCCCGATTAAAGAGCGGCGGCGCCCTATCCCCCGATGATCTGCTCCGTCAGATGCATCAGAACCTCTCCGACAAGAAGTTTGTCGAGCGGATCCGCATGCGCTATCAGGCGGCAATTATTGACGAATTTCAAGATACGGACCCGTTGCAATGGGAGGTCTTTGAAACGCTTTTTATCGGCCACATGCGCTCTGTGTGCTTAGTCGGCGATCCCAAGCAGTCGATCTATGCTTTTCGGAATGCGGACCTCTATACGTACTTGAAGGCGGCAGACAGTTTAGGGCAAGAGAGCCGAAAATATTTAGACACCAATTACAGGTCGACGCCCGCTTTGGTCGGCGCCCTGAACCGGTTATTTGCCTCGGAGCGGACAAAAGGATGGATGAGCTTGCCCCATTTAGGGATCAG
>JAFEGV010000095.1 GCA_018239665.1 Verrucomicrobiota bacterium
TCGAACATCTGGAGTCGCTCATCTGAAAAATCGGGCGAAAGATGCAGGACGACCAGATATTGGTTCAATCGCAACAAGGCTTCAACGGCAAGCCACGCACGCGTCGCCTCCTCTTCCCTTGCATAAACATCCATCACGGGCGCGCTTGCCGGCAACGCAAGCGGAGGCTGGCTTAAATAGTCCACAAAGGGGTTTTGCGAACAGGGGAACGTCCGCAAATAGAGCGTCGTGTTGAACCATCCGTTCGGATCGGTGAAATGGAACCAATCTCCTTTGAAATCAACGGACAAAAAGTGATCCAATGGGTCCGTTTCACCAACTAAGAACCGGGTGCCATAGTTTTCGCAGTAATGCTGTCGATCAAAGTAGGGTGCAACGAGGTCTTTGTCGGAAGCAAACAAGCTGCTGAACAGGGTTCCGATGAGAATGAAAACACAGGTGATATTAATCATAGCAGCCTCTTTACTCAAAATTTGCAATAAGAGCATCATTTAGCCAGCTGGCAGATTTTTGAAACACGAACTTTTTCGAGTTTGAACCTATCCCGGCAAGAAGTTTCAGTCGATTTTCTGCTTCTTGACTCATTTCAAAAATTATGCACAATCTTTCCAATTAATTTCTGTTCAGGGGAGATGATGCATGACAGCCTCTGCTAATGAATCTCAACAACAGCTTTCCTCTATTCCTGACCGGCACGTGTTTTTTTCGCGCTACAATTTACCCGTTCCCCGGTTTGAATTTTTTTTGGCCTTCTTTCTCGCTTCCCTGCCTTTCCAGTTGAGCCTTTGGCAATTGTTCATAGAATTTTCTAAACACCTATACCCTGCAATAAACACATTTCCTTGGTGTTATGTCAAAATCATCATCGTTTTTACAACAGACGCCCTTTTTGTCGTCGCCTTGCTTGCCATGCTGTTCTCCAATAAAATTCCATGGCGCCGATGTTTTTGGGACGGCCCGGCAAAATATCTCCTCTTGTTGACGGGCACTTTTCTTGTATCGCTGATCTTTGCAAAAACGCCCTCCTTTCCGGTTCAATACGTCAAGCTGTTCCAGCAGGCCATGCCATTTCTGCTTTTCTGCCTGATCCCCTACTGCTTTAACGCATCCTCCTTCCGCCCTTTTTTGCGAGGCGCATTTATCTCCCTTTTTGCTGTGGGGATCATTCAATCGGTCATTGCAATTTTTCAATATTTTTTGCAGGACAGCTTAGGATTGTCCTTTCTTGGAGAAAAAATATTGAACTCTGCGTTTGAAAGCACAAGAGGCGAACTGTCGATTTTCGACTCGATTTTTCCCACGGGAAAATCTTATCCGTGGATCAACCGCGCTTCAGGAACAGTGATCCATTCCAATATCCTCGGATCGTTTTTATTTTTCACGATCATGATCAGTTATGCCCTTTACCTTGAGTTTCGGAGCAAGAAGTTCCATGCGGTCATTTTGTCAGGGATCTTTCTACAAATTACAGCGCTCTTCCTCACGTTCTCACGATCAGGATTGACTGCGACCTTCATCGGGACAGTCCTCTGGCTATGGTGGACGAGGAGACAGTTGAAATTGGACGAATCGAAAGATAATGCAGCCCCCTCGGAAGAAACCAACCCAGGCTCCGCCTCAACTGGCAGGACCAAAGCTCTTCGGCCATTGGTCTTGACCGTGATCATCAGCGTCATCAGCTGCATCACAATATTTTACCCGGCATTCAATGACCGCGGCTTTCTGAACGAAAATGACACTGTCCAGGGATCTACCAAAGAGCGCTTGGTCAATTTTAGGGTCGCGATGGGGATGATCTCAGACCATCCTCTGTTAGGCGTCGGATTTGATACGTTTCAGCTTGTCAAAAGCCGGTATAACCCGACCTCCTACTCTTTAGACATGCAAGCTCCGGTCCACAATAGCTACTTGATCATCGCGGCGGAAACGGGCTTTCTTGGCCTCGGGATCTATCTGTTATTTATCCTATCTGTGATTAGAAGAGCTTTAAAAGCGCCGTTCAATGTGCTTCATGCAAGCCTGCTCATCTCTTTTTTGGGATTTCTTTATCTGAATTGTTTAGACTTTGGCTTTTTGCTCGTGAACAATTTAACCTTTTACTACTTTGCCGTTGCGGCATTATTGGTCGTCCCTTCAATGCTGGCCAACAAGAAAAGCCCCTAAACAATTTCTCCCTAATAATCCGGGTCGGCCAGCACCTCATCGATGATCCGCCAACATTGCGCGCCTTCGACTGCGTTTGAGCCCTTTAGTCCGGCTGCTATGATCAAAGCCTTCCACAATGTCCAGGCACGGCCGCGGGCCCATGTCCCGGCATCGAGCGCAAGCATGGAACGAAACACTTCCCGGCTTTCTCCGGTGAACATAGTCCAAGCGATGCTTAGGTCGCATGCAGGGTCTCCGACTGCCAACTGCCCGAAATCGATGACGGCGCTCAGCCGTCCTTCCTGCACCAGCAAATTGCCCGCGCTGACATCGCCATGGACCCATACCGGCGGACGGCTCCAGGTCGTCGCTAGAGCTGATTCCCAGGCTCCTCTTGCAGCGTCAGCATCGATCTTATCTTTTAAGATAGTAAGCGCTTGCCTTGTTTCAGCGTCATATGCCTTAAGGTCTCCTCCACGATAGAAATTATCGGGGCCGGGAAGAGGCCCGCCCGTTGGATCGATCCCCTGCAGAGCAATGAGAAATTGCGCAAGGCTCGCTGCAAACTTACTCAGATCTTCAATACGCGCCGATGCAGCAGGTTCTCCTTCAAGCCATCGGTAAATAGACCATTTCCAGGGATAATCGAACGCAGGGCTTCCCATCGCAAGAGGCACAGGGATCGGCAGAGGAAGCTGAGGCGCCAATTTCGGCAGCCACCGATGTTCCTTTTCGACCTGGAACGCATACTCAGGGGCGCTTGGCATGCGCACAAGCATTTCCTCGCCGAGGTGAAACGTCCTGTTGTCCCACCCGCTAAGCGCGACAGGCTGCACATCCAAGTCTTTCCATTGGGGAAACTGGTCGGCCACCAAGCGGCGCACAAGACTTTCATCGATTTTAAAATTTCGATTATTCATAACAATTTATTTGACATATAGCTGCCTGAAGAATTAAGATTCCGTAAAAGGTTCACTTAGATTTTGCTAAGCCTTTAATCTTTTATCTCTATTCTAAACTATCGCCAAACGGAGACAATTTATGAATCGAATTCAGAAGCAAGCTTCCCTATTTATAAGCTCATTTCTTTTAATATGCAGCAGTTTATCAGCAGGTGGATTGAGCGGAATTTGTTATGAATCTTACCTCCAAAGCGGAAATCCCAATTTTCAACAAATCGCACAATCATTGCAGATCCCCCCTAACAAACCCTTTATCCAGCAAACTGCGATCAATATCGCATTCGGCAATTTTACCTTTGAAAATGACAACGGGATCGTCATCGGGGGCGTCGGAGTTTCCATGCAAGAACTTCAGGATGTCATCAACATTCTTCACGAGAAAGGATACTATGTAAAAATGTCATTTGGCGGAGCAGGGTGCAATGTCTCCTCTTTGCTGCAAACTCAAGAAGATGCAATAATTTTAGCTATAATGATCTCTGAGGCCATTGCTACTTATGGGTTTGACGGAGTTGATTTGGATATAGAAGATTGGAGCGTTGATCCTAATTTAGAAGTCTTCATGATTGCAATGATAAGAGAACTTCTCGGAAATGAGCGCATTATTTCCTTAACAGTCCCTGGAGATACGTTCTGGTATCCCGTTCAAACCGCTATTGCCGGATCGATAGGCTTTGTCGATTACTTTAACTTCATGGAATATGGGATTGATCTTGAAAACGGGAACTCGTTTGTAGAACAAGTCGCTCAAAATGTGAATGCTTATCTTGAGACATATAGTCTGCTCCCCGGCCAGATCAATCTTGGATTCTACCCTGATAACGGAGATCCCACATCGTATATTTCTATACAAGAACTCCAACAACTAGTCCCAACGTGGGCTGATATTTCGAATATCATGATCCGCGGAACAATGCTCTGGAGCCTTGTTCTTGATAGCGAAGGGAATTTAGGCGATGAAACTTTTCCATTTGAATATACTCAGGTTATGACAAATCCATCATCCATTCCGTCACAGTGAACCTGTGACTGTACTGCCTCCGTCAGTTTTGTGAATTTGGACGATCAACCCGTTTCAGAAAATTTTTCATCGATCAAATTTTTGGGAAACCCGGCAAGAATACGTTTTGAGGGAAAAATATTACAGAATAGATGCAAAGCAGTTTTGCAATTCCCTCTAGAAATCAAATCGCAAGTCGACTGTTAGCCCCTGAAGGATCAAGTCATTATTCTGCCCACCAGAAGTATTTGTAAACAGTTGCACTTGATTGAGCCAGTCTTGGATTTCATAGCAGACCTTCAATGAATAATGGGAACGCTTCCTATCAAAGTTGAAATCCCATCCCAACCCCATGACTCCTTGGAACATAAGCGATCCAAAGTTCCTATCGCGCACTTTTGTAAAAGTCTGCGTATTGAGGATATCAGTGAACTCATCGCGGATCGTCCAATGTCCCCACATATAGGCGGCCTCAAAATTCCCAACGAGGGAAAATTGATGCCTATCGACGCACCCGAATATCCATTTTCCGTGAACGCCGCCTTTGGGGCCTCCTCCTCGGAAATTATTTTTCAGATCTTCCGACGCTGTAAGCAAGCCAATTAACGGTACGTTCTTTTTCTCCCAAGTCGTTCGAATGGTCTGATTGATCCAACCCGCTTTGACGCCGATTAGAGGACGTATCGATAAATATTTACTGACCAAAAATCGACGGCCCAGATCCCAATCGAACATGTTGTAATGCAGATCGAGCCGCACTTTTCCTGAATCAAAAGGCTGCACCAAAGAAATTCTCGCAGCGAAAAAGGCCGAGTCGACATTCCCGCTGACATGATCCGTAGCCTTTGATTGAAACCAGGTATAGCTTGCTTGAGTGTCCCATTGATCATGGAACATGTTATAGCCTAGCCCAACCCGAAATCCGGGGGCCCAATCAAAAGATACTGTTTTGTAGGTAGTCAGTTCCGGTTTTTGGACTGTGGGGACGGTAAAAGCCCAGTCGATCGCTTCGCTTGTGTACCAATAGAGGAAATCCACAAAGACATCGATGTTTTTGTCCTGTATCGGAGGACGATCGGACAGGTTCGGAAGCCCATTACCCTCTTTCAGAGCTAATGCTTCCGTAGAATAGGCCTGTTGCATTCCGGCAATCAACAGCAAAACCACGGAGCAAATTCTGAGTAACATTGGTGTCATGTCCATTCCTTTCTAAAAATCAAATCGGGAATTCCATGTGATCCCTTGCAGAGTAAGATCCCCGTGTAAAGGCAGCAATTGCAAAGTTGATAATCGAAGCTGGTTTACCCAAAGCTGCATTTCATATCCTAAAGAGGTCGCAAAGCGGCACCTGCCACGGCAAAACTGGACATCCCATCCGGCTCCGACAAATCCCCTGAACATAATCGCGCCCAAAGCGAGTGTTTTAAAATGCGTCGTAGAAACCAAGCCGGTCGTGTCTCGATACCGATCATGCAACTTCCACGTTCCCCACATCGTCGCAACTGAAAAATCCCCTAAAAGACTTGGAAAATGCGTTCCGAAGTCGCGCAGCTTCCATTGCGTATTGAGACCGCCGACAGGTCCGATTCCCCAAAAATCATTCTTAAGACGCTCTTTTCCGTTATTATTGGTAGTGACATTATTCCTAATCAGATCTTCATATCGTAGGCTTAGAGATTGATCGATCCATCCCCCTTTAAGGCCGATAAAAGGGCGTAAGCAAAGAGCTTTGCTGACCCAATATTTGCGTCCTAATTCCCAATCAATCATATTCAACTGGATGGTCCAATGGATATGAGCGCCTGATGCATCATTGCGGCTAAGAAGCCCTGCTTCGAACTCGGGTAACACGATTGAGCTTGGCTTAGGAGAGGCAGAGTCGTGGTTTTGCGTGCGGAACCAGGTCCAATAGAGTTGCGTGTCCCATTGGTCGTGTGCAAAATTGTAGCCCGCTCCGAGGCGAAAACCACAACTCCAATCAAATTCAAAATCCTTCGGCTCGAAAGTGCTTGTATTGGACCCTACACTGAAGACATTCGCCCAAACAGACGCCGGTTCTTCAGAAGCAAACCAAAAGAGAAAATCTGCAAAGACATCCACCCTTCCAGAATTCTGTGTTCGAGTAGAAACGTTCGGCAAGCCTCTTGGAGCGTCCGTTCTTTGCTCCGCAGATGCCTCAACAGCATCAGTAAATCCTTCTCCAGCGAGGATCACTGCACCGACTGCAAGGAAAATGACAAGCCATTTTTTCACGTTTTTCATATAGGCGAAAGTTCAAAGCTTAGGAGGGAAAAGCAGTTTTGCAATTCCCCCTCTTAGGTTAAAAATCGAAACGAAACTCAAGGGTTCCTCCCTGCAAGGTCAATTCATTGACCAATCGTCCATCGTCAAACGAATAATACTGAAGCTGGTCGAACCAAAATTGCATCTCATATCCCAATTGGGCTGCGAATTGGTATCGTCCTCTGCTAAAGAGGACATCCCACCCCAGCCCCATCCAAGTTCTGACCATCGTGGCCCCGCTATTGAGGTGCGAGAGCTTAACTTTTACCTTTTGATCGATGTCATTTCGGAAGGCATCGGAAAACGTCCAGTGTCCATACATAATTGCCCCGGACAGATCCCCGAAAAGCCACAAGCGGTGATTATTTACGTCGAGCGCCATCCACTTTGTGTTGAGTCCGGCAGAAGGGCCGACACCCCAAAAGTTGTTCTTCAGGTTTTCCTTTCCCGAATGGAAAAACAGTGGAGCTGCTACATCGGGGTCCACCCATTTAGAGTGGATCGATTGATCAATCCATCCCCCTTTAAGTCCAAGGAACGGACGAAGCGAAAGCGCTTTGCTGACCCAAAAACTTCTCCCTAATTCCCAATCGAAGATATTGTAGCGAATGGACCAATCGATGCTCCCCTTTTGATAAGCGATTCCGGAGAGTCCTGCCCCCTCGGCATTATTCACATAAAAATTACCTAGGAAAGAGGAGTGGATGGTTCCCGGCCCTCCAGAGACATGATCATGTCCGTCCGTATGAAACCGGGTATAGTAAAGCTGTGTGTCCCATTGATCATGCTTCATCCCATAACCAATCCCTACTCGAAAGCCGGCATCCCACCC
>JAFEGV010000096.1 GCA_018239665.1 Verrucomicrobiota bacterium
CAGATGAATACATTTATCAACCGCCGTTGTTTTTAGGCCAACTAGGCATGAAAACGTTTATTCCTGAACTTAATAAAGAGATTTTATACAATTACAATGTATCTGCCTATCAGGAACGCATCGATGTGATGTATGCGTTTGGACTATTTGAAAAATTGAAAGAGATCAGCAAGACAAGACCTCCCAAAATTTTAGAAATTGGAGCTGGATATGGAGCTCTTGCACAATTTATAAAAACCATTCTTCCTAATGCAAAATATACGATTGTCGACATTCCTGAATCTCTTGTTTATTCCTCCCTTTACTTGAATCTATGCCATCCAACAGCTACACATGCATTTGCTAATTTGGACGATCCAGAGATGGCCAAAGCTGCTGATTTTCTATATGTTTCCAATATTTCAGCTGATACAATTAATGACTCGTTTGATTTGGTGATCAATACCCTTTCAATGAGTGAAATGAAAGGCGAAATCATCAATTGGTATGTCGATTTGATAAAAGATCGTTGGATAAAAGATGGCGGCGTCTTCTTTGAGGAAAATCAAGATAACACTCGCTTTGGGTGGCAGAATGCACAGGAAGTGATTAAAAATAAGCTCCTAAGAATCCAAACTCATCAAGGACTCCCTCTTGTTCAAGGACATGCAAATGTCTGGGTTGCCCCTCAATAATAAACCTTTGTAACGCAATGCGAAAAAAACTATTAATTTTTGGATCGACCGGCCTTATCGGCTCTGCCTGCAAACGGCACTTTCTTGAAGAAAACTCCTTTGATTTGCTGATGCCTTTACGAAACGAAGTCGACCTTCTTAATCAAGATCAAGTTCGAAGCTATTTCATAAAAAACAAACCTGACTATGTCATTTTAGCGGCAGGGATTGTCGGAGGGATCCAGTACAATGCGACTTTTCCGGCAGACTTCATCGTCAAAAACCTGACCATGCAGCTCAACGCATTTGCTGCGGCAAATGAAACTGAAGTAAAAAAGTTCATCTTTTTTGCCTCCTCCTGCATGTACCCTAAAGTCTGCGAACAACCGATGAAGGAAGAACTTCTGTTAACCGGCCCGCTTGAGCAGACCAGCGCTTCCTACGCAATTGCAAAGATTGCTGGAATCCAAATGGCAAAAGCCTATAACCAGCAATATCAAACTGATCGCTTTGCAGCCGTTATTCCCAATAGCGTCTATGGCCCTAACGACAACTTTTCACCGGAGAAAGGGCATGTCCTTTCTGTGCTGATCCAACGCTTTCACAAGGCCAAAATGGCAAACGACCCCAGCATCCTCCTATGGGGAACGGGAGAGCCTAGACGAGAATTCATTTACTCCGATGATCTGGCAGCCGCCATTGGATTTCTTCTTCCCCAGACCAATATTCCTTTACCACTAAATATCGGCGTTGGATACGATATATCCATTAAAGAACTTGCTGAGCATTTGGCCAACGTTGTCGGCTACCAAGGAGAGATCCTCTGGGACACAACCAAGCCCAATGGCACCCTTAAAAAGCTGCTCGACAATCAAAAAATCACAAAGTTGGGATGGGAGCCTTCGGTCAGCTTCGAGGAAGGAATCCATCAAACTTACAATTGGTACCTAACAAACGAGATCTCTCATGAATGTCTTTCAACATCCGTATAAAGGAAAAGGAAAAGCCGGTTACTTAGAGAAGATGGATCAATACGATCCCCGCTTCCTCCTCCAGCTTTACCACGATGTCTATCGAATTAGGCTTATCGAAGAAGTGATTGCAGATAGATACTCCCAGGACGAGATGAAATCTCCTATCCACCTTGCCATCGGGCAAGAAGCAGTCTCCGTCGGGACCTGCGCTGCATTAAAGAAGAGCGACTCGGTGTTCTGCGGCCACCGCACCCACGGCGTCTACTTCGGCAAAGGGGGCGACCTTAAAGCCATGCTCGCCGAACTGCATTGCCGGATCGACGGCTGCTGCGCGTCCCGTGGTGGCTCAATGCACTTGATCGACAAGAGCGTCGGGATGGTCGGCTCCTCCGCAATCGTTGCAGGGATCATCCCGATCGCAACGGGAGCAGCTCTTGCAGCTCAGATGGCAAACGAAGACCGCGTCACAGCCGTTTATATCGGCGACGCTGCCGTTGAAGAGGGAGCTTGCTGGGAAAGCTTGAACTTTGCCAAGTTAAAGAACCTACCGATCATCTACGTTTGCGAGAACAACTACTATTCCGTTTGCTCGCCTCTTGAATTCCGTCAGCATCCTGACGTTCCGATCTACCAAAAAGCCAAAGGTTTCGGCCTTGAAAGCTATTCGATCGACGGCAACAACATCCTCGAGGTATTCGCAACCATGCAAAATGCCGTGGCATCGGTCAGAGCCGGCAAAGGCCCCGTCTTCATCGAAGCGCATACCTACCGCTACCGAGGACACCATGGCCCTAAAGAAGATAGCGATCCTGGCTACAGGACCCATGATGAGTTCCTAGAATGGAAAAAAGTCGATCCGCTGCATCTTTTCGAAGCAGCATTAATGGAAAAAGGGATCTTAAGCCTTGCTCAAAAAGAAGAGATGGCGAAAAAGATCAACCTAGAAATCGAAGAGGCGTTTGAATTTGCACTTGCAAGCCCTTTTCCACAAGAATCCGATTTAATGACACACGTTTACAGTGAGTAAAAAAGATGCTTTGGGATGAAAAACTCGTACAAAAAAATGCTGCCGTATTAGAGCCGGAACAAAAACAGGAAGGCCGCGTCGTCAGCTATGTTCAAGCCCTTCGAGAAGCGATCGAAGATGCGATGAAGAACGACTCCTCCGTCTTCCTCCTCGGCCAAGGTGTGGATGATCCGGGCGGAATGTTCGGAGTGACCAAAGGCTTTAAGGAAGTTTACGGACCGGCCCGCGTTTTCGACACCCCTGTGTCGGAAGAAGGGATGACGGGAATTTGCAACGGCGCCGCACTGATGGGAATGCGCCCTATCTACTTCCATAACCGTCCCGATTTCCTGCTCCTTGCCTTCAACCAAATCGTCAACCACGGAAGCAAGATCCATTGGATGGACAACGGGACGAACAACATCCCCCTCGTAATTTGGTCTGCGATCGGACGGGGCTGGGGATCAGGACCTCAACACTCCCAAGCGATCCAAGGCCTGCTCCTAGGAGTTCCCGGCATTAAAATTGTGATGCCAAGCACTCCATACGATGCAAAAGGACTTATGGCGACTGCTATCCGCGACAACAACCCCGTGATCTTTATCGAGCACCGTTGGCTGATGCGCCGAGAAGGGATCGTCCCTGAAGAAAGCTATGAAATCCCCTTCGGCAAAGGGGTAGTCCGCCAAGAAGGTAAAGATTGCACCGTTGTCGGAGCATCTCAATCGATCGATTTGGCATGGACTGCCGCGAAGCAGCTCAAAAATGAATCGGGCATTGAAGCAGAGGTCATCGATTTGCGCACAATCAAGCCTTTGGATGAAGAGATCATCCTGAATTCGGTGAAGAAAACGGGGAAACTCCTCGTCGTCGATACTGGCTGGGCGATGGGCGGCGTTTGCGCGGAGATCGGATGCCTCGTTGCTGAAAAGGCCTTTTCATCGTTGAAAGCTCCAATTAAACGGATCGGGCTGCCGGATTGCCATTCTCCTGCAGGAAATGTCTTGGAGAACTTCTATTACCCATCCACCGTTACAATGAAACAAGCTATTGCATCCCTAGTAAAATTATAGGGAATTGAGAATGCTTTAGCAGTTGGCTAAAACATTTGCTTCATAGTCATCAGAAAAAAACAAAATTCCCTGCCTCTCAAAGCAGGGCTTTTTAAGGAGAAAGAATGAAGTTACTATTTACCCTGTTACTTTCTTGCACAATCTATTTACAAGCTGCTGTTACACCGGTTCCCCCAACTCGATTTCGGGAACTGCCTGAATTAAGCGCCATCCCATTTGACCGGCTTCTGACTATTGACAATTACGTCGGCGTCAGCTTAGGAGATTTGAAAGCTCTTTCTATCCTTATCCAAAATTCCAACGCAAAAAACTGTTTAGAACTGGGCACATTTTTAGGCACGGGAACAACTGCGCTCTTCTACGGCGCTGGGGTAAACCTCACCTGCGTGGACCATTGGAGAGGAAATCAGTTCGATCCCTTCATGCAGTCGACAGCGCCTCAGTATGATTTTTATGAAATTTGTTCCGCAAACATCAATCAATACAATCATGAAAACCGAATTGCGCTAGTTGAAGCTGACACAATTCAAGCTAGCCATATGTACCCTGATCATTCGTTTGACTTGATCTTCATCGATGCTGATCATACTTATGAAGGAGTCCTTGCCGATATCAAAGCGTGGTATTCCAAAGTTAAGCCTGGAGGCATTATTTGCGGTCATGACTGCGAAGGAAGGCCTTATAATTTTAGAAAATATGATTTTTCCGATGCAGCTTTAAAAGGCAAAGATTGGGATGATCGATTAAGAATTCATCCAGGAGTCATCAGGGCGGTTCATGAATTTTTTAAGGGATCTGCAAGTTTATTTGCTGAACAGTCTCTAATTGTAAACGGAACAAGAGAGCATTCAAGTATCTGGTATTATCGAATTCCTGAATGAGGAGGAAAAATGACATACGAATTAGCTAGCATTACATGGGACGAAGAAGAATACAAAGCGATCAACCGCGTTATTGAAAAGGGCATGTTCACTATGGGTGAAAATGTCCGTCGGTTTGAGGAAGACTTTGCGCAAAAATTTGGCTCGAAGTACGCCGTCATGAGCAATTCAGGCTCTTCTGCAAACCTGATTGCGATTGCAGCCTTCTGCTATAAAAAAGACAGCCCTCTGCAACCAGGAGACGAAGTGATCGTTCCGGCTATTTCCTGGTCCACAACCTTTTATCCCTTAATGCAGTATGGGCTAAAGCTTCGTTTCGTCGATGTCGAGTTGGACACATTGAACATGGACGTCAGCCAATTGGAAGCGGCGCTTACTCCTAGAACCAAAATGGTTGTCGGGGTGAGCATTTTAGGCAACCCTTGCGCCCTCGACGTAATGCGTCAATTCTGCGACAAGCACAACCTCTATTTCTTTGAGGACAATTGCGAGTCGATGGGAGCGTTTTTGAATGGAAAATGCTGCGGAACTTTCGGAGATATCGGGACGTTCAGCACATTTTTCTCCCATCACATTTCGACAATGGAAGGGGGCGTCAGCCTGACAAACGATGAAGAGCTCTATCATTTAATGCTGGCGATCCGCTCGCATGGATGGACGCGGCATCTTCCTCCTGAGACAAACATTTACGAGAAAAAAGATGACGACTTCTATGAGGCCTATCGGTTTATCGTGCCTGGCTACAATGTTCGTCCATTGGAGCTTTCAGGCGCAATCGGCATTGAGCAGCTTAAAAAACTCGACAACCTTGTCAAGGTTCGAAGGGCCAATGCAGAAACTTGGGTCTCTCTATTCGGCAATGATGAGCGGTGGATCATCCAAAAAGAGAACGGCATCAGCTCCTGGTTCTCGTTCACGGTCATTCTGAACCCGGATCTAGGACTGGATAAGCAGAAGATATTCCAGACCTTGAAGAGAGAAGGGATCCAATTCCGCATTATCACCGGAGGAAACTTCCTGCGCCATGACGTGATCAAATACTGCAACCATGAATGCCACGGCGAGATCATCAATGCGAACATCGCGCATGATCATGGGTTCTTCATCGGGAACCACCCTACCGATGTCAGAGAAGACATTAAGAGGATCCACAAGATTCTGGATAAGGCCACTTCGGGGCAGCTTATCGGAGCCGGCTCTTGCGGATCGTGCGGTTGTTCATCATAAATTCTGAGGACCAATGGAAGCCATAGTTTTAGCGGGAGGATTAGGAACGCGACTTAGGTCCGTCTGTGCAGACCGTCCGAAACCAATGGCCGACGTTAATGGGAAACCCTTTCTCTACTACGTTATGCAGTACTGGAAAGAGCAAGGGGTTTCCCATTTCATTTTATCAGTGGGATACCTTCATGAGAAAGTGATCGAATATTTTGGTCATTATTTTGAAGGAGTTCCCATTGACTATTCAATCGAGCACTCTCCAATGGGAACCGGGGGTGGTCTGTTTCTAGCAATGAATGCTCTATGGCGATCAAATGAGCCTATCTTAGTATTAAACGGAGACACTTATTTTGAAGTGCCTCTTCAAATATTAAGAGATTTCCAAATGGAGAAAGGATGCGCTTGCTGCCTTTCCCTTCTTTCTGTAGAAAAAAACACCCGTTACGGCGGCATTAAGATCTTACCAACGGGACAAATCGTAAGCTTTAATGAAAAGAGCGAATTGGAGCCTTGTTTGATTAATGGAGGCTGCTATTTGATCCGTCCAGATTTTCTCAAACGCGTAGCTCCCCTGACAATCGATCGTCCATTATCCTTTGAAGCGGACATTCTCACTGGAGCTGTAGCTCTTAAAGAATGCTATGGAATAACTTTTGACAAGTATTTTCTTGATATTGGAATCCCTGAAGACTATTTCCGATCGCTTAAAAAATTCCAGTTCCAGGAACAACATTAATCTTCCACTCTGCCTTGCTCTCAAAAATCATCTTTATATTCCTTTAAGCCATCAATTCAAAAAAATGTTTAGCGCGGAAATAAATAAAATAAAATGATACAATGTTATAATTAAAGAGAATTAGAGGTCAATTATGGCGTCACAAGTTCTTTCAAGATTAACTTCGCAAATTAGATTTGATGACTTGCAATATTTAAAGAGCTACACTCCTACGTGGACCAAGGCTGCCGTGCTAACATTTGCCATACCGAACCCGCCTCTGGAGCCTTTTGAGTTCCCTTCCGGAAGGCATCCTCTCGCCATGATTGCCGATATGATCGAGAAAATGCGATCCGGCACCATATCTTTTGCCGATGCCCAAAGATACGTCGTCCAGCTCGATCCAGCTTCAAGAGTTCTATTTCATGACCATGAATCGACTTTAATCGAAAATCCAGCGCAATTTTTTAATCTCTTCATGATGGCCGATAGCATGATGAAGGGCCGAATTCCTGAAGATAAAACTGCTGTTCTCCAAGCCTTTAACTCTCTTGGAACCCCGCTGCGCAATGCCCTTGCCGGTAAAATTTATCACTTTTCCACTGACCCGACTAAAGGATCCTGCGAACGATGGGGTGAAATCCA
>JAFEGV010000097.1 GCA_018239665.1 Verrucomicrobiota bacterium
CCGGGTTTTCTAACAAAAAGTTAAAGGAAAAGAACTATTATATTGGGTGCAATGCAGCCTATACCCATTATTTTTTTGAGCTCGATTTACTTGCCCTCAAACAGTTTGACACACCCGGCTCCAAACGGGGAAAGCACGTAGGGGATGGCGTTCCTTCCTTAGATCTATTTATTGGAAAGAACTTTGGAACTTCATCCATTCCTTTGAGAGTTGATTTTCATTACACCCATGTCTTTGAAGGTGAAAATAAAGTCAAAGATTACTTTATTGATACCTTAAATCCGCAAGTATTTAACAACGCGATTGTTGAATTTTATTCTGACCAATTTATGGTTGATCTCTATTATGACTTTTTTAAAAGCCGATGGATAAATCTCTATGCAGGAATGGGAGGAGGCGTTGGGATCAATTCTTTAACAATGAAGCTAATGTCGACCGGAATCGATTCTTTTTCTTCGACAGACCTTGTCTACTTCACGCGCAACGTCAATGCGATCTGGAATGCCGAAATAGGAATTATCAGCCGGATCATCGAATGTTTAGCCATTAATGTTTTCGGGAGATATACCTCTCTTGGTCTAGTAGAAAGCGAATCTCGGCCTCAACTAAGCTCAAGTGTTGGAGACAAGGGAGCCTGGCAATATAGCGTAGGCGGAGGCCTTATTTTTACTTTTTAGCGATTGGAAGCTCTTTAGAAGCGCAGTCATAACAATATTTTGATTCGAACTGTTCAGGATCTTCGACTTGGATCGTCATGTGCCGGATCCCGTAGTTCGCTTCGATGATCCGGTGGGACTCGCTTAGGGCCCCATGGGTGTTTTCAGCGATGATGTGGGCGCTTAAAGCAATTTTTTGATGGGAAACTGCCCACACGTGCAGGTCGTGAACTTCGCGCACGCCGCTGATCCTTAACAGATCTTTTTCAATTTTCAGAGGATCGATCCCGGCCGGGGCCGACTCCATCAAGATCGACACCGACTCCCGGATGATCTTTCCAGAGCCATAAACGATCCCTAAGCTGAACAGGATCGTGATGATCGGGTCGATCGGGTACCACTTCGTCCACCAAAGGATCGCACCGCCGATGATGACGCCGGCGCTTCCAAGCAGGTCTCCAAGGACGTGGAGATATGCAGCACGGATGTTGATGTTTTGCCCTTGCGAAGGATGCAAAATGCGCATCATCATCAGATTGGCAAAGAGTCCGATTGTGGCGATGACAAAGACGATGGGGCCTTGCACGGGCTCAGGTGTGACGAGGCGCATGATCGCTTCATAGATCAGAACGCCGCACAGCGCCCAAAGAGAGAGAGCGCTTGCCAGCGCGCCTAAAATTTCAGCCCGTTGATACCCGTAGCTCATGCTGGGGGTTTTAGGCCAGTGGGCGATCCTTAGCACAATTAAGCTCAGCGATAGCGCGCCGACGTCTGTAAAAAGGTGGAGCGCATCGCTGATCAGCGCCAAGCTGTTAGCAATCCAGCCGCCGACCACTTCGATAAGCATGAACAGAAAAGCGATGACGATCGCGATATATAGAGCTTTGCCATGGGTCTGCGGGGTGTGGCCTTGACAGCAAGGCGACGAGTGGTCGTGGGCCATCGATCTTCCTCTTTTTTTTCACTATACTAGCAAGTGCTCAAACGTCAAGCGATTTGCTGCAGGTAGAATGCTTCAACCTCTCCGAATAAAAAGTTTCAGTCGATTTTTCGGTTCTTGCCTTGCATTTGTTATTAAGAGCAGCTATTAGTCGAGAAAGAACGACCATAGTGGAGTTACAATGGGACCTTGGAAAATTTCAAAGTTGGCTTCGGTGGCGCTTGCATTTTTTCATGCATGTTGCGCATCTTTAAGTGTTGAAGCGGTTGAAGCAGATGTTGAACTAATCGCCGAGACAGACGATTGGCAGGAAGAGCTTAAACAGATTGATGCAGAAACTGACCAGCTGTATGATCTGAAAAATCGCTATAAGGCATCTGAGGCCCGCCATAATAATAATGCGATGCGATGGCAGTTTCAGCAGAACATGAAACAAGAATCCCGGCGCGCCTATCAGCAAGCGGAGCTCGACCGTGAAATGCAGAATCAGATCCAAGCGCGAATCGACTATCTCGATGCGCGCAAAGCCGAGATCCTGAAGGAACACCCTGAGGCCAATGCAGTCCAAAAATCTTCTTAGGAAAATCTATCGGGAATCGCTTTGCTTGTTGACCGACCTCTATGAGCTGACCATGGCCTATGGCTACTGGAAAAAGGGGATGGCCGACAAAGAGTCGGTCTTCCATTTATTTTTTCGAAGAAAACCCTTTAACGGCGGGTTTGCGGTTGCTGCCGGTCTTGAGACGTTTTTAGAGTTCATCGACCAGTTCCAATACTCTACCAGCGATTTAAGCTACCTCGAGAAGCTTAAGTCCGATGATGGAAACCCTCTTTTTGAAAGGGCGTTCTTAGATTACTTGAGCAAGTTGACTTTTCAGGTCGATATCGACGCGGTCCCTGAAGGAACTCCGATTTTTCCTTATGAGCCCCTCGTTAGAGTGCAAGGCCCCATCCTCCATGCCCAGCTGCTTGAGAGCCCCCTGTTGAACATCATCAATTTTCAAACCCTCATCGCTACAAAGGCAGCAAGGATCTGCTGGGCGGCCCGCCCCGATCCGGTCGTTGAATTTGGCATGCGCAGGGCGCAAGGGATCGATGGAGCGCTCTCTGCAGCCAGGGCGGCCTATATCGGAGGCTGCGAATCGACATCGAATGTCTTAGCCGGAAAATTATACGATATCCCCGTGAAAGGCACGCACGCCCATAGCTGGATCATGGCATTTGACGAGGAGATCGACAGCTTCGAAGCGTTTGCCGATGTGATGCCGCGCAACTGCATATTTCTCGTCGATACTTATGAAACCATTCAGGGCGTCAAGAAAGCGATCGAAGTAGGCAAGAAAATGCGCAAGAAAGGGATCGAGATGGGCGGCGTGCGCCTCGATTCCGGCGACCTGGCCCATTTGAGCATCCAAATCCGCAAGCTTCTCGACGATGCAGGGTTTCCTAAGGCAAAGATCATGGCGAGCAATGAACTCGATGAGCAGATCATCAACGATCTCAAGCACCAGGGGGCCCAGATCAATGTTTGGGGAGTCGGGACCAATCTCATCACAGGCAAAGACCAGCCCGCATTGGATGGAGTTTATAAGCTCTCGGCGATCAGGGACGCCAAGGGCGTATGGCACAACAAGGTCAAAGTCTCGGAACAGCTTGTCAAGATGACAGATCCCGGCATCCTTCAGGTGCGCCGCTATTTCAACGAGCGGGGAAATATCGCCGATATGGTCTACGACATCCATACCGAGCTCAAGTCAAGGTCCCATTTTATCGATCCTTTAGATCCCACCCGATCTCAGCTTGCCACAGGGGAAATGTCCTATCGGGATCTTCTCATGCCTGTTTTTTCCAAGGGCGAGCGGACTTATGCCTCTCCTTCTTTGAAGAACATCCGGGAAAAAACGTTCGAAGAGCTGGCGATGTTCCATCCGGGCATGCGCCGCTTTTTATATCCGCAGCCCTACTTTGTCGGCTTGGAGAAGTCTTTGTATGAGATCAAGCTGAAGCTCATCCAAGAGTTAAAGCAAAAAAGGACTAAAAACCCGTGAAAGCGCTCGTCATCGTCGACATGCAAAATGATTTTATGCCCGGCGGGGCCCTGGGCGTTCGCGGCGCCGATCAAATTGTTCCGCTCATCAACCAGATCTCTAAGCAATTTCCCTTAACGGTCGCAACGCAAGATTGGCATCCGCTGGACCATTGCAGCTTTGCAACGAACCATCCCGGTAAAAAGCCGGGAGATGTCGTCCAGATTAAGGAGATCGAGCAGATCCTGTGGCCCGTCCACTGTGTCAGGTCCACGCAAGGAGCGGAGTTGATCGAGACCCTCGACAAAGGGCCGATCGCAAGTTACTTCTACAAAGGGACTGACCGGTGGATCGACAGCTATAGCGCTTTTTTCGATAATGCCCGCCGCAAGTCAACGGGCTTAAGCGATTACTTGAAAACCCGAAACGTCTCCCAAGTCTATCTTGCGGGTGTTGCCACCGAGTACTGCGTCCTCTACTCCGCATTCGATGCAGTGGACCTCGGATATACAGTCTTTGTGATCGCCGATCTTTGCCGTCCGATCAACCTGCATCCGGACGATGAGAAAAAGGCGTTTGAGGCGATGGCCGCCAAAGGCGTTAAGATCCAAAACTCAACAGAGGTCCTCGCTTCTTTAAAATCCAAATGACGAGGTAAATGAAAAAACCTGTTAGGAAGAGGTTGAGCGCTAAGCTCAGTCCGGCAAGTTGGATCACAATCTCCGGCAAAGCATAGTTCACTGAAATCAAGAGGACCCCGACCCCGACTTCTCCGCGGGGCCACATCGCAATGCTCAAAGCGGCGCGTTCTTTAAAAGACGCTTCTTTCTTGTAGCAGAGCATCGGATACAATTTTCCGAGGTTCGACAGGAAGGTCAGAGCGAGCACATGGCCTAAAATGAAAGCCCAGCTGACGTGTCCAAGCGCGATTTTGGGAAGCGAGCAGCCGACAAGGAACATATAGAAGTATTTGATTGCAGCGTCGAGGCGCCGGTCCCAAAGCGGCTCCGGTTCCATGAAAGCATGTTCATGCCGATGTTTTAGCTTTTGGGTTGGAGCATGGGGATTGTGCAGGACGCATCCGAGGACAAATGCCGGGAGCAAGACTTCGATATTGACCATCGTTGTCTTTTCAAATAGTTCGCAGAGGACTGTTAAAACGGCAGCATAGCCTACCAGCCAGAACCTGCCGGTCGGGAGTTTGAGCTGATGGAGAAACCGGTATGCCGAGTACAAGAGGGCGACGATCATCGCCAGCAGGCCGATCGCATGCCAGCGCAGTCCGATGTGGATCATCTGGAGCGGCACGATCAGCAGCACTGTGTCCAGATCATCGAAAATGGCCAAGATCCGCGCCTTTTTAAAGACCCAGGTTTTTGCAAGTCCAGCTGCAGCCAGCATTGTGAAAAGGACCCCTGCGGAAGTCGGCGCTGCAAACCTTCCGACAATCGTCGCCTCGGAAAGATTGATATCGAAGCAGAACCAGATCCATATTGTGCACAAGATCCAAGGGAAAGCAGCCGCCGTCATTGCGACCAGGTAGTCTTTGCCATAGCTTGAGAGTTTGCCCTTATCGATTGTGAATTCGAGGCCGACCTCGATCATTATGTAGGCAAGGGCTGTCAGAGTGAGCGTTTGAATCAGGCCGCGATAGGAGCTGATGTCGATCCATTGCGAGAACAGGATCCCTAAAATCATCAGGCCGCTGAATATGAAAACCTTGATCACGCAAGAACCCTCTTTTCTTCTTCATAATAGAAAGAGGGGATTCATGCAACCATTAGAGGCAAAGCAGTTTTTGCAATTGCCTCTTCAGTTGTCAGACGCGAGGATGTCCGCCAGCCTTTTTTCACATTCTTGAAGTGAGATGCCTGTGATGAGCAGGCGCTTATGGCGGTTTGTCTCTCCGCTGGCAAGCTGGACCTGCGATTGGGAGAGTCCGAGCTGTTTGGCAAGAAAGGCGATGAGCGTATCGTTGGCCTTCCCTTTTTCCGGAACAGCGTTGAGCCGGACCTTTAACTCCTCGCCTTCCCAGCCGGAGATCTGGTTGCGCGCGGCTTTAGGCACCACTTTGATGCATAGGAGCAGTCCCTTGCTCGTCTCTTTGATCTTCATGTATAAAATTGATTTTAGTGCTAAGAAATGTAACGATTGTTATAATAGGGTCATTCTTTAAAGGAAACCAGAATGGCTGTGTTAAGCTTTTTCTCTCACTCCTTTCATTTCTCTTTCCATCATGGCCTCCCCAGAGGCTAATATAACCGTTTTTTTCTAAACATTTTCGTTCGTTTTCAAAGAAAAATTACAAATTAGGTTTGTTATGGAATTAGAAATGCCCTCATATTCACAAGTTAGATCAGTTTCTTATACGAAGGTGATCAGCGGGTCCGCTTTGATTGCCGGGACCTCGATCGGAGCGGGGATGCTTGCGATTCCGCTCGTCACCGCCCAGTCGGGATTTTTCCCCGCTGTTGCGACCTCCATTCTAGTGTGGCTCTTCATGTTGTCGACAGGACTTCTCTTTATGGAGGCAGCCCTGTGGATGCCTAAGGGATCGAACATTCTGACGATGTCGAGCCAGTTGCTTGGCAAAAAAGGAAAGTATGCAGCAGGAGGGATGTTCCTTTTCCTCTATTACTGCTTGATCGTCGCTTATTTTGCAGGCGGAGCCCCCTTGCTTTCCGGCGTCATAGCGGACCTCTTCGGAGTTTCCATGTCGGGATGGGGAAGCTATCTGGTCTTTGGCGGAATTTTCGGGATCATCGTCGCCAAAGGCGCTAAGGCGATCGACAGGGTCAATTTGAGCTTGACGGTTGCGATGATCATCGCATACGTCACCCTGATCAGCTCAGGCAGCTCCGAGGTCGCTTCGAAACTGCTTGCCAGGGCCAATTGGCCGGGTTTTTACCTTGCGCTGCCGATTCTATTCGGGGCGTTCGGCTACCACAACGTGATCCCTTCGGTCTGCACCTATCTGGAAAGAGACCGGAAAAGCATCCGTCTTTCGATCGTCTGCGGAACAACGCTTGCTTTAGTTGTATACCTTCTATGGCAATGGCTGATCATAGGCTCGATTCCTCAAGAGATGATCATCAAGACCCTCGACGCCGGGCAGCCGGTCACTCAGGCTTTGCAGGCAATCACAGGCAATTCCTGGATCTATCCTTTGGGGCGGTCCTTTGCATTTTTTGCGCTGACCACCTCGCTGCTGGGCGTTGCGTTTTCGATGGTCGATTTCTTAAGCGATGGGCTGAAGATGAAACGGGAGGGGTTGAGCCGGATCGCGTTAGCGATGCTGACCTTTGTCCCGCCGGGCATTTGCGCTGCGGTGAACCCGACGATCTTTCAGAAGGCGCTGGGGCTTGCAGGAGGTTTTGGAGAGGCCTTTCTCAACGGACTTCTCCCTGTTCTTCTGGTCTGGGCTGGACGTTACCGCTTCAAGCTGGAATCGGTAGGTCCGCTTCCGGGAGGAAGGACGATGCTGGGAACTTTGACGTTGATCAGTTTAGGCGTCATCGG
>JAFEGV010000098.1 GCA_018239665.1 Verrucomicrobiota bacterium
CCAAACTTGTAAATAAACAAAACTTCTGATAAATTTTGTTGATCCTCAAAAAGAAGGAATGGATCCATGCCAAGAGTGATTGGGATAGATATCCCCGATAAAAAACGTTTAGAAATTAGCTTGATGTACATCTACGGAATTGGCCGACGCGTATCGAATGAAGTTTGCGCTAAGCTTGGCCTTGATAAGAACATGAAAGCATACAACTTAAGTGAAGACGACATCGCTAGAATCAATGCTCTTTTGCAAACAGACTACGTTGTTGAAGGGGATCTGCGCCGTCAAGTACAAAATAATATCAAACGGTTAATCAGCATCCACTCCTACAGAGGAATGCGGCACCGTTTAGGTTTGCCTGTAAGAGGCCAGCGCACACGTACAAATGCACGTACGCGCAAAGGTAAGAGAAAAACTGTAGCTAACAAGAAGAAATAGAGGAGAGTGAACCTTGGCTAAACAGGAAAATCAAAAAGCTGCATCCACTGCAAAAAAGCCAACAGCTGCAAAAGCACGCAAGAAGACGATCCGCAACGTACCGAGCGGAATTGCCCACGTTAAAGCTACATTTAACAACACGATCGTTGTTATCACAGATCTGACAGGAAACGTTATTTCTTGGGCTTCAGCTGGTAAAGTAGGCTTCGCAGGTTCTAGGAAATCTTCAGCGTTCGCTGCTACTGTAGCTGCACAAGATGCTGCTAAAGTCGCTATGGGCGTTGGAATGAGAGAGGTTGAAGTGAATCTATCCGGACCTGGAGCTGGCCGAGAGTCAGCAGTCCGAGGATTGCAAAGTTCTGGGATGATGATCACGATTATTCGTGACAAAACACCAGTGCCTCATAATGGATGCCGTCCACGTAAAAGACGACGCGTATAATTTATTGAATACGCATCATGCGGAAGAGCTAGCCGTTTGATGTGTCGTTGAATTTTAAGATAGGACTTTCTCGCGAAAACGAGAGAAACATTAGATAATTTTCAGGAGATCAGTCATGGCCGTTAAATATGGCAAGTTTGAGTTGCCAAGTAAAATTAAAGTCGAAGATGCAACACGTAAGCCCACATTTACGCGCTTCATCGCTGAGCCATTTGAAAGGGGATTTGGACATACCGTAGGAAATGCATTGAGACGGATCATGTTAAGCTCCTTAGAAGCGCCATCAATCGTATCCGTTCGCATTGAAGGGATTTCCCATGAATACATGGCAGTGGAAGGGATCATCGAAGACATGACCCACATTGTGTTGAACCTTAAAAATGCACTGTTGCGTAAACTGCCTACAGATGATGAGATCGGCTCAAGAGATACGAAAGTCATCTCTAAAATCCTAGACATCACGCCTGACATCCTCGATAAAAATGGCGGTCAGTACATTGTCACTTTGAAGGATCTGATGGGAATGACCGACTTTGATGTCGTCAATCCTGATCTGGCCATCTTCACTGTAACTAAGCCGATGACCAAAAAAGTGGATTTGAAGATTTCCATCGGCAGAGGCTATGTGCCGTCCGAAAGGCATATTCTAGGTGAAAAAGGTGTCGATGAGATCATTATCGACTCAGCATTTTCGCCGGTTCGCCTCGTGAACTATTTTGTCGAAAACACCCGCGTAGGACAAGACACAGACTTCGACCGTTTAATCCTTGATGTCACAACCGACGGACGCATCAGTCCTGAAGAGGCTCTCGCATTTGCTACGCAGATCGGGATAGCGCATCTCCAAGTGTTTGAACAGTTGAAGCTCATGAGCTTGACCTTCGATCAAGGCGAAGTCGAGATGAACACAGATCGCGACGCTTTGATGGCTAAATTAGCACTAAAAATTAACGAAATTGAATTGTCTGTCCGTTCCACAAATTGCTTAGCAGGCGCTAACATTGACACAATTGCTGAGCTGGTCGTCATGCCGGAATCGGAAATGTTGAAATTCCGCAACTTTGGAAAGAAGTCGCTTAACGAGATCAAAGCAAAGCTCGAAGAGATGGGGCTTTATCTCGGAATGGACTTGGTCAAGTTCGGCATTACACGCGACAACGTCAAACAAGTTATTCAAGATTACCTTACTGAAAAAGCAGGAAACCAAGTATGAGACACGCAAAGGACACCTTTAAGATCGGTCGCACTGCTTCGCACCGACGATGCTTAATGGCAAACATGCTTAAGTCGTTAATCGAAAATGAGCGCATTGAAACGACTGTGCGTAAAGCAAAAGAGCTGCGCCGTTACGCTGACCACATGATCACTTTAGCAAAGCGCAATACATTAGCAAGCAGACGCCAAGCGATCGGCGAACTGATGATTACGCTCAATGCAATGACGCCTAAAGAAGCGCGCGAAGTCAAAAAAGCTCGCCAAGAAAACAAAGGCCAGGAAGCGGTCTCTGGAGATCGTAAGATCATCGGCAAACTTTTTGACGCTCTCGGCCCCCGTTTTGCAAACAGAAACGGCGGATATACACGCATCATCAAGAAAGATTTCCGAGCTGGAGACAGCGCTCCTACTTGCTTGATCGAGTATTTGCAACAGTAATGTTGCTGTCAGACTGAAGCACAAAACCTCAGCATTTTTGCTGAGGTTTTTTTTTGGATTTAACAACTTCCAGCTTTATTCTTAAGTGTTTGGCCTTGAGCCTTTTCAAGGCTTTCTCTCCACCGTTTTTTTTTGCCTTTACATACAAAAAAATCTGATTTATGATCCCGGTTGAATAGTGTCATTTTGCACATAAGGCACCGTAGAATTGGACTTGGCCTTTAACTCAATACGGCAAATCCCAGTTTACTCTTCAAAAGTGTGCATCAGATCTTCTACATGAGGTACGCCATGGCTTTAAAAATTGCGATCAACGGATTTGGACGGATCGGACGCCTTGTATTTCGGATCATTAAAGAACACTATCCCGACGTAGAAGTCGTTGCCGTCAACGACCTTGTTCCGGCCGATAATTTAGCCTATCTCCTCAGACACGATTCAGTGCATCGCAAGCCCTCTTTCGAGACCCATGCGGAAGGCAACCAGCTCGTAGCCCGTGGGAAGAAGACCCTCGTCGTTTCCGAAAAAGACCCGGCCAAGCTTCCCTGGAAAGACCTGGGAGTCCAATATGTCGTTGAGTCGACAGGACTGTTTACTCAGCTTGAAGACGCTCAAAAACATATTCAAGCTGGAGCCAAAAGGGTGGTCCTTTCCGCTCCCGGAAAAGGGGAGATGCCCACCTTCGTCATGGGCGTCAACGAAGAGACCTACGACCCGCAAAAACATCAGATCGTATCCAATGCGTCCTGCACGACCAACTGCCTAGCTCCTCTCGTTAAAATCCTTCTCGATAATTTCGGGATCGAGGAAGGGCTGATGACGACTGTCCACTCCCTGACCGCGACCCAACCCTCAGTCGACGGACCTTCGAAAAAAGACTGGAGGGGAGGACGAGCTGCCAGCATCAACATCATCCCATCTTCTACCGGAGCTGCCAAAGCAGTAGCCCTTTGCCTCCCGGCTGTCAAGGGGAAGCTGACCGGCATGGCCTTTAGGATCCCTACGCCCGATGTGTCCGTCGTTGACCTGACAGTGCGCCTCTCCAAGGACACCACCTTTGACGAGATCTGCGCTGCCGTCAAAAAAGCCTCCCAAGGCGAAATGAAGAATTTTGTTGAATTCTGCGAAGAAGAAGTCGTTTCGAGCGATTTCATTGGGAACACCTCTTCTTGCATATTTGATAAAGGCGCCTCTATAGCGCTGAATAGTCGTTTTTATAAATTGATCGCGTGGTATGATAATGAAATGGGATATGCCCATCGAGTAGTGGACCTGGTCCGCTATATGGCCTCCCTTGAAAAGTAAATTTTTGAGATCGACGGCCCCCTCGAACCATTCGAGGTGGAGCTCTTTCTCATTAGTCCTCGCTCCTGGTTATTGCAGGAGCTGGCAATTGATAAACTGCAATCCTCCTTTGGAACTGGAAGTGAACATCTCCTCCGATTAGGGAATGAGAGGGTTGCATAAGATAAACATTAGAGAGTGTCCAAAAACCACATGCTTTGTTTTGCATTCGATATGCATGTCAGTGGAGTACGATGAACAGATGCCCGAATACTAGCTGCTGAAAAAGCAGTTGATTTTTGGACACTCTCTTACAAACATGGAATGATTAAGTGAATTTTACACGAGAACCTATCATTGAAACCATTATTTCTCCGAAAGACGGCTTTAAGCTCCTAGTGCGAAGCAGCAAAGCGGGAAGTAGTGAAGAGTACTTTGTCGATGCCGTTGAAGTCGTCTCATTCGGAAGAGCGTTTTTCTTCCGTTCTTTGGAAAGGCCAAAAGCATTTTTGGTCCCGGCTTCCGATTATGAAGTGTTGGAAGTCAAAGAAACACGAGTCGCCCTCAAAAACGTTTCCCACGAGCGCAGCATTAAGATCGGCGGAGGTCGAGAAGCTCCGGTCCGCCATCGCGAACGCGAGCCTCAAGTTGTCAAAGAAAAAGAAGAAGAAAGCGCTTCTGCAGAAGAAGCTTCTACTACCGAAGGCGAGACCGTAGAAGTCACTGCAGCAGAACCAAGAATGGACAGACGAAGAGACCGCCGCCGCCATCGCCGCCGCCGTCAATCCGATGATCAAGAATGGTCAGACCGCAACAAAGGCCATGAACAGCAGCCTCGAGAAGCCGAAGCTCCTAAATCTGACGCTGTCAGCGAAGGAGGTGGCGCCCAAGATGAAGTGAAAACTTCATCTTCTATGTTCAGCAGCCTATTTCCCCCTCCCCCGACACTTATTTCAGAAACTCTTAGCCGTTACAAAGATAAAGAAGCTTCTGAAAATGCTCCCTCTGCCCCAGCGCAAGAAGAAGCAAGGCAAGAAGAGCCGCCTGCGGTAAAAAAGAAGGAAAAGGAAGACGACACAGGATCTGAGTCCGCTCCTTTGCACCGGGTGCATGCTCAAGAAGAGATCGAGTCCTTCACAACCACCCACTTCTCTCCCTTACAGGGCGGCGAAGGGTTCAACCAGTTCTTCTAAAAATCATCCCAAGAGGCTTGAGATCCATCAAGCCTCTTGAATCTTATCCCTCAATCCAGGTAAAATTTCGTCCTTCAAGCCCCTCCAACCCTATGCTCGGATGGTGGAACGGTAGACACTGGAGACTTAAAATCTCCTGGGAGCAATCCCGTGCAGGTTCGATTCCTGTTCCGAGCATTTTTCATAATCAATCACTTAATGCTCCGAAAATGCTCCACTCCACCACAAAAACACTTAAAAAACTCGGTTGCCTGCATAGCATTTTGGGCGCTAGCTTGAGGCGAGCCTTGCAAGAAAAGTCCCAAAACGAACTCCTGAAAGAGTTCTGCGCTATAGTGGATGCGCGCAAAGTAAGCTTACGAACGGAAACTCCACTCTTCTTTTCAAAGGCCTTGATCCTAACAGAGCGTCGCATCCTCTGCAGATATAATTCTCTTCAATAACGACTCTTATTTCCAAGGAAGACAATGGAGTGCAAAACAGGAAGATTCTCTTCAGAGATTCAGATGACTCTGGAAGATTTCAAAAATTCGGGATGGGAAGAAGCTTTTCAAGGAAATGCTGTCCAGCATTTTGGAGTCGCTGCAGACGCTCTTGCTAAGAAAGGGCAGAAAGCGCTTGAAGATGGCAACGCTTCGCAAAGCAAAGCTCTTTGGCTTTTGGCGGATGCCTGCTCGATGATGCTTCAGCCTTCGAGTTTCAATGAACCGTTCAAGCCATACATCATAAGCCGGTCCGGGAGATCGGCGGTTCCTGATGATTTCAGCGAACAAGACCTCAGTTTTTTTTCATTAATCCTTCTTTCGATCGGCAAGCCTGAATTAAAAGGGCGTCTCTCTGATTTGATATGGCTTAAAAACCGTTCCAGAACAGATCTTGCGCTGGAGGCGATAGATTCGTATATAGCAGCTCCAATCAGCCTGGCATCGTTCTCAGGCGATGGAGGAGATTGCTGGATCAGAGCCATACAACTTGCCAGCGTACTAAGGAATTCGGCCGGAGACAGGATGAGATCCATAAAAGAAAAACTCCTGGAAGCATTCCACAACTCGTCGGAATCTGATGGATTTCTAGCCAAATGGGTTGCAGATCTTTTAAAGGCATATGGACTTGGGGCAGGCCACGAATATGAAATTGCCGAAAAGCTTTTGTCTTTAGCTGAGTCTTTTAAGCTGCAAAGCGATTTTTATCGAGTCAGAGAATACTACGGATCTTCTTCTTACTGGTTTTCAGAAGCGGAAAAAGAACTCGAATCTTTTAAATCGACCGCATGCCAGGCAGAAGCTTGGCATACTGAAGCTGGTTTGAAAGAAATGGCAGGGGATTTCATCGGCGCTTCGCAAGCTTTGGAAAAAGCGATCCAGATTTATCGGTCGATTCCCAATAAGCACAGGGCTGGCGTCGGGATGGAAGACGGCAAGCTGCAGCAAATGCAATCTCATCTTGGCAAGGTTGGAAAGCTGGCTGCAGACAGCATGATGCTTATTTCTACTCCTCGCATAGATATTACCGACATGGTATCGGAATCCAGGCGTCTCATCCGAGGAAAATCCGTCCTCGAAGCGATGAAAATGCTAGTTAATTTTTATCCAGGGGCAAAAAAAGTCAAGATACGTGCTGCTGCGGAAGAGGTTCTTGCACAATTTCATTTCGGATCGTTCTTCGGGTTTGTTGTCCGAGCAAGAGATGGCCGAATCGTTGCAAAAAATCCAGGGATCGCCGTTGCTCCAAAGGGTTCTGATGAATACGAACAAGCGGTGGAGCAAGAGATGCTGCAAACTTACTATTTCGAAGTCTGTACTGTTGTTTCCGGAAGAGTTGTGCCGGCGTTGGAGACAATGTTGGCAGAACATCGTTTGCGCTTAAGAGATTTTGAAGGGATCTGCAATCAATCTTCTATCGTTCCTCCCGATCGATCTAGAGCTTTTGCCAAAGCTCTTTTTGCAGGATATGAGCTGGACTTCGATTCAGCAATCCACAGGCTTGCTCCTCAAATAGAAAACATGGTTCGCTACCATTTGAAAGCTGCAAATACCGTCACAACCAGTTTTGGCAAAAAAGGTTTAGAGGCGGAGGTCAACTTAGGCGCATTGCTAGACAAACCGGAAGCTCTTCTTATTTT
>JAFEGV010000099.1 GCA_018239665.1 Verrucomicrobiota bacterium
CTTGCTCTTCCCAGGAAACATGGACATTTAGAAACATCCGGTCGGAGAAGAAAGACTTCTCCCAGCCTACCCCTGCAGAAAATCCAAGCTCTGGAACGACTTTTTGAACATTGTTTGTTAATTTAGAACGGGGGCCAAGGCCGATGTTCTTTTCAAATATGGCAAGATCAAAATTTCCCCAAAGCAATGCGGCATTGCAAGAACCAAAAAGTTCAAAGCCGGCTCCTAACTTCCAATTTCCATCGAGACCAAGATCGACACCATATCCTTGAAATGTGCACCTGTTCTTAGAACGGACGTTGGGGGTTGCGTTATTCGTTGAAAAAACAACATTTCCATAAAGGACGGTAAGCGTTTGTTCGATCCAAGCTGCCTTAAATCCCAAAGTCGGCTTTATTGAAAAGTCCCTTCCGAGGTAAAACATCCTTCCCAGATCAAAATCAAGGGTATTGTAATTGAGGGTCCAATTGGCTTTTGCGTTCTGGGCCAGCGGCGCAAAGTTCAATGAAAGCCAGTAAGGGAAGACAACTTGGTCTGCCTTTTGGGAAATGTGATCATGGGAGCTTGACTGATAGCGCGCCCAAGATAAGGACAAGTCCCACTGATCGTAGGGCAATTGATAAGCCATAGACAATCGATACCCGGGCTCATATTCGGGCTGTATCCTTGAGACTTTTCCATCGACACCTTGAAACGGTGTAGACCGCCTTAATAGAGGCAAGATTGTATGGTTTTCCGATTGAAGCCCGTATGAGAGCCCTCCCTCTTCCGCTTGCCAATAGAGAAAATCTCCCGAAAGGATCAAACCTGCGCCTTTCGATAGATTGGGGCGCGCTGAAGCAAAATTTGCAAGTTGAGCGTCACTCTTTTGATCAAACGAAGGAGCGTCTGAGGAATCGACTAGAGCGACTTGGTCTAAATCATCGGATAAATAGGAATCTTCGTCAAAATAGAGATCCTCATCGTATTCAGCCATTGCAGAAATACTAAAAGATGTCAGAGCAAGGACCTGAAAAAAGCGTAGTGTCATATGCTTTCCTTATTAAGGGAATTACAAAACTCCATTCGGGCCCAAATCTGCGATTTCTTCACCGTTTTGGTTTTTTGCAAATCGCCTAAGGCCCAAAAAATTATGTCGATTTGCAAAAAACCAAACCGACTTTGAAATCATCAAATTTGGACTGCAAAGCGAATTTTGCAACTCCCTCTATTAAAATCCAAATTTGCCGCCGATCGTCCAGCCGGAAAATGACAAATCTCCTTGGAGATTGAGCGTAGAGCCAACATTTTCATTATTGATAAACCGATTCAATTCATTCTGATCAAACCAGATATGTTCTTCCCATCCGGCATGGAACTGCAAATAGAAACGTTCTTTATGGAATTGCGTTTCCCAGTTCAGTCCTGCAAATATGTTCAGCACTGCTGTTATCTGATGAAAGTCGTCTTTAATCCGGGTACGCAGGGAATTGTCTCCATTTTTTTCGTGTTGGTGAAGATCATAGTCGGTCCATAGCAGCGCACCGCTGAAGTCGCCTTGAAGAGAGAACCCATACCAAAGCTCCCACTTTGTCTCAAATCCGGCAGTGATCCCATAACCTTGAGTACTACTCTCATTGAAAGATTTAATCCGGGGTGTCGTTTGTCCATTGTCGAATGTAACTGTTTGATAATTGACATTGAGGTGCTGCTCGATCCATGCTGCTTGGAAACCTGCGAAGGGACGAAGAGAGAGAAATTTGCCTGCGCAAAAAGCGCGCCCAAGGACCAGATCTAAATTATTCAGGGTCAAATTCCAATGGGCATGGGCTTTTATGGACAGCGGATCAAAATTGGCATTAAGCCAGAATGGAAAGATGACATGCGGCGGATGGGCTGTCTTATGACTGTTATGGGAGTTGCGATAATAGGTCCAGCTAAGTTCAAGATCCCAATGATCGCGCGGCAAGAAAAAATCAGCGCTGAGGCGGACACCTGGTTCATATCCGGGATCCAATCGGGAAATTTTTCCTTTGACCCCTTTTGTAAGATCCGATTGGGCGAATAAACCCGTTTCCGCGAAGTTGGGACTGGATAAGGCGTAGGAGAGGCCTTCTTCTTTAGTCTTCCAGTAGAGAAAATCTGCATTAATGACGATTCCCCATCCCTTTGAAAAATGTGGAGTGGGGGCAAGAAAGTTGCGGCCTTCCGGCTTAACAGGCGTAACCTGTGCCTCATCCTCCATTGCAATGAATTCCTGGTCAAATCTCTCCTCGTCTTCCAGCAGATCATCATAAATCAGATCAGTGGAACAAGCGGGTCTTCCGACAAGAAGAGCACTAAGCACTAGGAAGGAGCAAGTTTCTTGTAATGTTCGCATGCTTATGTCCTTAAAAGAACGTTTCTTAATTGCTTTTAAAATCCAAATGCAGCTCCTAGAGCCAATCCGGAAAGGGTTAAATCACCTTGTTGGTTGATTGTATTGCCAACATTTGCCCTTAATCTCGAATTATCTAGAAAAATGTTCATTTGGTTTTGATCGAACCAGATTTGCTGTTCCCAACCTGCGTGCAAGTTGATGTAGCAGCGGTTTTTCATAAATTGCCATTCCCAGCATATCCCGCCAAACATCTGCAGATTTTGCGATGTGAGATGCAGATCGTCCTTTAGCGACGTACGAGGGCTGTCATTGATGTTCTTTTCATGTTGGGAAATGTCGAAATCAGAGCAAAGCAACGAGAATGAAACATTGCCCAACAAGCTAATCCCCCAAAAAAGCGGCCATTTCGTATTGACGCCAGAACGAAGGCCGTAACCGCTAAAATGATTACGAGTGCGGCTTAAAATATCATTTCCAGGAAAAACCTGTCCAAATTGAAGGAAATTGATATTAAAGTATTCCACATCCAGGTTCTGCTCGATCCACGCCGCTTGAAAGGCAATAAAAGGACGGACAGAAAGATGTTTAGCGACAAAAAAAGAACGTCCCAACTCAAGATCGAGCACATTATAGTGCAATTTCCAGTCGGCTTTAGCGCTTAATGCAATGGGATTATTGTTGTTGTTGAGCAAAATTGGCCATGCAAGCTGCAATGATTTTTGCTTTACCGAGCTTTCTGAATCGTTATGATAGCTTGTCCAATAGAACAGAAGGTCCCATTTATCCCGAGGAAAAATTGCACTAGCTCCAATGCGGAAGCCTGAATGATATCCTGGAGAAATATGATGCACTTTTCCATCAATCCCGCGCGTTTGAATAGAGGACCCCACTCCACGTCCTGCAAATTCAAGGCTCTGAACAGCATAGTTTAATCCCTCTTCGCTTGCCTTCCAATAAAGCCAATCCCCAAATGCAATGATCCCCCATTTGGATTTAAAACAGGGTGCGGCCGATGAAAACATCGCGCCATTGGAACTTTGGGACGGATAAATGTGTTTTTTTTGAGCATGAGACTTTTTGGCATCCTGCCGGCCCTCTGAATCTCCTGCATCAGAAACCCAGTCTTGAGTGACGTATTCATCCGTCCACTGATCACCGTCCTCTTCGATCCATTGCTGCTCGTCAGAATGAAGGACAGTAGCTGCAAAAGAAGCCAATATAATAGGAGCAAACCAAGAAGTCATAGGATTCATCCATAATCAAGAGTCATTTCCTCGCTATAATAGCTTTTTTTTGAGGATATTAGTCAAAGTAAAATTCAAACAGAAATCAAGACAGTCTTCAGTATCTCTGGGATTGGAACAGACTGGCGGGTCTGTTTATCGACAGTAACATGGATAATTTTTGCCGTTCCGACATCGATCTTTCTCTTGATATCGAAAAAACGATAGGCCAAGGTGACCGACTTTGTGCCCACGGCTTCAATAGTCAGATGGATGTCCAGCTCATCACCCACCATGACAGGGGCCAGGTAATCGGCCTCGGCATGAACAACGGGGAGAAGATAAGGAGAATCGATCAACTCCCTAAGGGGCATTTGATGGTGGCTCAAAAAATCTTCAAATGTTTCCAGGGCCATCTTCAACTGCTCCGGAAAATAGAGGACTCCGGTTGCATCCGTATCTTGCAAGCGGACTTTACGTCGATGGACAAAATCTTTCATAGAAACCTTCATAAATTCCCCTATAATATAGCAAAATCCTATAGATGAAAATTAAAATTTCAATACCCCATTTTTTTATCGATCTCATGATTTTCAAAAACCTCGCTTGGTAAATTTTTTTCTTTAATTTTTCGTTAACATTTATTTTTGCTAAAGGGCTTAATTTAAGCGACCAAAGGCGTAAGAAAAAACTTAAAAAAGCCCCCTGGATAGCATTAAAGGAAGGTTGATGGATTGTGCAAAATGAGGGGGTTTTTTATAATCCGCCTCTTCCTCATGAAATAAATTCAAGAATAATATGAGGCTATAGCGCAGCTTGGAACGCTTAAGTAAATGACTTTTTAACCAAGTCATTGAACAAGCCCGACGGCATGCGCCGCAGCTTTAAAAATACGGGATGATCATGGATCAAAACCTCTTCAATCTACCAGCGAATGAGAGCCTCTCCTCCCAACAGCAAGAGCTATTAACAAGCTCTTCAGACTTAAGTCTGCGCACAAATCACGGCGACATTGCCGACTCTTTATTGAGCCGCGGCCAGATGTGCTTGCTTAAAGGAGACCTCTATCACGGATTGGAGTTGTTCGAATCGGCAATGAAGCTTGATCCCTGCAACCCTAAATTATTCTACTCGCAAGGACTTTCCCTCTTTGAATACGGCAGTGAAGAAGGACGTGAAAAAGCCCTCCATCTTGCTGGAAAAAAATTTAAAGTTGCTACAACGCTCAACCCTCAGTATTTCGATGCCTGGCAAGCTTGGGGCAGCGTCCTGTGCACATTAGGCCTGACCTTCCGCGAGCACCACTATTTCCAAGAGGCATCGGAAAAACTGCAGAAAGCGGTCTCTCTATCAGCCGAGCAGAAAAGCGACACCCTTGCCGAACTGAACTGGGACATTGGGATCGTCTACTCCCATTTGGCTGAAAATTCAGGGGAAGCCCTCGATTTGCACCAGGCGATCGACGCCTTCCAAAACGCCTCAACTTGCCAACAGGCCCTCTCTTCCGATTTTTGGAGGGATTTTGGCAGGGCAAGCCTCAAGTTCGCCGGCCAGATCAGCGACATCCGTTTTTACGTCAAAGCGATCAACTGCTTTAAACAAGCGATCACGTTAGAGTCCTCGTGCGCCGAAGGCTGGACCCTTCTAGCAAACTCCTTGCAAAAGCTCTACAACCTCACGCATGACGAAGACCATTTTTCTCAAGCCAACGAGTGCTACACGACGGCAACGCAACTGCAGCCGAGCGACGCCAACCTCTGGCTCTCTTGGGCCCAGTTCCTCTGCGAATCGACACGCCGTTCTCCGGATACCAAACGCCTCCGCTCCTGTATTGAAAAATGCCATCGCGCCTATGCGATCGAACCTGATCAGCCTATGATCCAAGCGATCTGGGCAGAAGCGTTAGCTCTTCTTGGAGAAGCCAGCGAAAGGATCGACCTGATCTTCGACGCCCATAATAAAGTCGAAGGAGCTATTGAAAACGAGAGCGACCTTCCTGAAGTCTGGTTTTCTTTTGGAATGTGCCTGCTTGCCATGGCCCGTTACTTTAACGACGAGGACCACTACTACCAAGCGATCGAAAAATTCCAAACCGGAATCTCGATCGACCGCACCAGCCATGCCAACTGGCATGCGATCGGCAACACCTACGCTAAGCTCGGCAAACAGCACAACGATGTGGAAAACCTCGAAAAATCGCTCCGCTTTTACCAGCGCGCCATCGATCTGAACCCTTGCAGCTTCTACATCATCGACTATGCGATCGCCCTCTCCAAGCTCGGCGAAATGAACCATGACCAGAAATACCTCGACGATGCGATCGCTCAGTTTGAAAAAGCGCTAGCCATGCAGCGCAACGCCATCTACCTGCATCCAAACTGGCTTTACCATTATGCCTGCACGCTCGATGCGCTCGGCGATTTCCACGAAGAGGACTTCTACTACTTAAGAGCGATTGAAATCCTGACGCACGTGCTGATGATCGATCCTGATTTCCACGAAGTCCATCACCGCCTTGCACTGACCCTTTCCCACCTCGGCGAGCTCACAAGCGAGATCGACCACTTCTTCCGCGCGATCCACCACTTCCGCTTGAGCTTAAGGCACGATGAAGAAAATGACACTGTCATCCTCGACTGGGCGATCACATTGATCAACCTAGCCCAACACTCCCACGACTCCTCGGAAGCAGACCAGTTCTACCGCGACGCAGAGCATAAGCTCATTACGTCCGCAAAACTAGGCAACCTTCAGTCCTACTACCACTTGAGCTGCCTGCATTCGCTGCTTGGCAACTACGAAGTCTCGCTGCATTACCTGGAGAAGGCCAATAAAGCCGATGCCCTTCCACCGATCGATGAGATCCTTCAGGACGAATGGCTCGACGGCCTCCGCTGCACAGGAGATTTCCGCGAATTCCTCTCCCATCTGGAACACCGGACGAACTTCCAAGAAGAGCGTTAATTTCCCGATTATGCTGAAAATACCGGAGTTGGAAGATCGCCATGGACGTCGACGCCATCAACCAAGACTTCTACAATTCCTCCGGCGATTCATTTGATAAAATTCCGTTCGAAGCCGTCCTTCCCCAATTGATTGCGAAATACCATCGGGGAAAGACCGTGCTTGATGTCGGATCGGGCCCGGGAGCGTTAGCTTCCTGGATGGCAAGCCAGGGAAATGAGGTCGTTTGCATTGAACCTGCTGCCAAACCTGCAGAGCAAGCAAAGAAAAAGGGACTGACCGTCCATTGCACCACGATTCAGAAATTCTCCTCAGATCAACACTTCGACAGCATCCTCGCCATCTCTTCATTGATCCATGTCCCCAAAGAACAACTCCCTTCTCAAATTCAGAAAATTGCTAAACTTTTGAATCCCGGCGGTACATTTTTTGTCAGTCTGATCGT
>JAFEGV010000009.1 GCA_018239665.1 Verrucomicrobiota bacterium
CGGTGTGACGGGTACGACAGGTGAAACAGGATCTACCGGTGTAACAGGCACTACTGGTTCGACCGGTGTGACGGGTACGACAGGTGAAACAGGATCTACTGGTGTAACAGGCACTACTGGTTCGACCGGAGTAACGGGCACTACAGGTGAAACAGGATCTACCGGTGTAACGGGAACGACTGGCTCAACCGGAGTAACGGGCACGACAGGTGAAACAGGATCTACCGGCGTAACAGGAACGACTGGCTCAACCGGTGTGACGGGTACGACAGGTGAAACAGGATCTACCGGGGTAACTGGAACAACTGGCTCAACCGGAGTAACGGGCACTACAGGTGAAACAGGATCTACCGGTGTAACAGGAACGACGGGCGAAACGGGATCTACCGGAGTAACAGGAACGACTGGCTCGACCGGTGTGACGGGCACGACAGGTGAAACAGGATCTACCGGTGTAACTGGCACAACTGGCTCGACCGGTGTGACGGGCACAACAGGTGAAACAGGATCAACCGGAGTAACCGGAACGACTGGCTCAACCGGAGTAACCGGAACGACTGGCTCAACCGGTGTGACGGGCACGACAGGTGAAACAGGATCTACCGGGGTAACTGGAACAACTGGCTCGACCGGTGTGACGGGCACGACAGGTGAAACAGGATCTACCGGGGTAACTGGAACAACTGGCTCGACCGGTGTGACGGGGACTACAGGATCTACGGGTGTAACCGGAACGACTGGCTCGACCGGTGTGACGGGGACTACAGGATCTACGGGTGTAACGGGAACGACTGGCTCGACCGGTGTGACGGGGACTACAGGATCTACGGGTGTAACCGGAACAACTGGATCAACCGGTGTGACGGGGACTACAGGATCTACGGGTGTAACCGGAACAACGGGGGCTACTGGTCGAACTGGATCAACCGGAGTGACTGGCACGACAGGATCTACAGGTGTAACGGGAACAACGGGCTCTACTGGTCAAACTGGAGCCACGGGAGCTACTGGTCAAACTGGAGCCACGGGAGCTACTGGTCAAACTGGAGCCACGGGAGCAGGGATTGGCGCATTTGGTTTTTTTAGAGTTGGTCCTGGCTCCATTGTTTTTAACAATTCGCCTGTGCTTTTAGCTAACAACACAGGAGGATCACCGCCTGTAGGGATGTCAGTTTCTGGCTTGGGTGCAATAACAGTTGTAAATGCTGGAGTGTATCAGATTAATTTTGGATTCGTTGCGAATGTCGGCACTGGTTCAGTGTTTACGATTAGCCGAAATGGTACAGCAATAGCTAACGATATTTCCAATGATTTTACCGTTTCTAATGCAAGCGCAAATGGAGGATTGCATAGTACATCTACAATCGTAACACTTTCTGCAGGCGATGTCATTCGACTGATGAATAGAAGTGGTGCCTCAAGAACATTGACAGGTCCTTTTACTGGAACGAACGGTTTTAGCGGACCTGGTGCTTATGTAACCATTATTCAACTCCAATAACTAGTTTTAGGAAATAAGATTTATGAAATGGGAATTTGAAATAATCAAAATGGGCCTGTGAGTTTTTTTTACTTTTGCTAACCTGGAAGGAGTTTGACAATGTTCAGAATGATCCAAAAAAGGATTGTTTTACTATGCATTACCGCATTTTTTCCTCTATTCATTTATGCATTGAATGCTGACTGGACCTTTCCTCCTGCCACCATATCGACAACAGGAATAAATGGGACATCACCATCTATCGCTATTGACCCGTCTGGCAATGCCCTCATTGTTTGGGTAGAGAATGGGTTTGTTCTTTCTCGATCAGGAACGGAAATCGGAGGCTGGGGGGCTTCAACGACTATTTCCGGTTCCGGTGCTTCTAATCCCCTCATTGGAATGGACGGGCTTGGGAACGCAATTGCAGTTTGGGTAGAAAATGGACTCATTAAGTCACAGAACAAACCTGCTAATCAAGCTTGGTCTGGGATCACAACAACGCTTTCTGCAGCAGGAGCTTCATCTCCTCAGTTTGATATCAACTCAAATGGCGCAGCCACGGTTGTTTGGCTCATAAGCGATGCCCTTCAAGCTGTTACAGGAACATTTAATACTGGATGGGGCTCAGTTCAAACGATTTCAGCTTCCGGAGCTTCATCCCCTCAAGTTGCTATTGATAGTGCGGGGAACTCTGTCGCTGTCTGGGTGCAGTTAGCTAGCTCGATTCCAACTATCTATTCATCTTCTCTTCCATCAGGAGGAAGCTGGTCAACTTCCACGATGATTTCAACCTTGGGCCAAAACTGCGCCTCTCCGAGCATCGATGCAACTTCTTCCGGAGATGAAAAAGCGATAGCCGTTTGGTTTTCTTATGACGTTTCGAGTGGGAATTATTACAATGTATATGCCCAAGCAGCTTCGCTTCAGCTAGATGGAAGTTGGGGTGGGGCTATATCGCTTTCTTATGCTGGAAAATTTGATCCGCATCAGTATAAAACGAAGGTTCTTATAGACCCCTATGGAGCCGCTACTGCAATGTGGAACTACTCGCAAGATGGTTCTTTTTTTAACTACATGTATTCTTCAAAGCCCAAAGGTGGGTATTGGTCTGTCAATGATGTATTAATTATTCCAAATGCCGCTGCGAGTGGATTTGACGTAACCGGAGAGTCAGATGGTGATGTCATTAGTTGTTGGATGACGCTGGACGATACTCAGACAAATCTAATTGTTCAGACCGCAATCGCTGGCTGCCAGCAGCTTTACGTCGATCAGGGTAGCCAGGGTGAGGGTTCTGGAACTAGTACCAGTTTAACTTGTCAGTTGATGTGGGGAGATTATCAGACATTATCGCAAGGTTCTTCAAGCGGGTATCCAATCATTGCAAGCAACTCTTCTAACAATTATGTCTATTTGGCGGCTTCTTGGTTAAGTTTTGATGGCGCCAACACAATCGTTCAAGCTTCACTTGGAGGAGTAGACGACCCTTTTCCGCCAACGGGGCTTGCCGTTTCTCAAGCAATTGCTAATTACGGATTATTAAACGATACTTATAATACCCTTACATGGACAGCTAGCGTGTCGATTGATGTATATGCCTATAAAATCTTTCGCAATGGGATATATATCACTACGGTTCCATCAAGTCAGCTCCAGTGGGTGGACCACAATCAGGTTGCCAATCAATCTGTGACATATGGCGTGCAGGCAGTTATTACATCTCAAATAGTCAGCGAAATGGCAACAGTCACTTGGCCTTAGAGACGTTCTAATTCAGGGAACATCTATTAGAATTTTCTTTAAGACTTTAAATCTACCGTTGGCTATTTATTGGTCAATCTCATGGGAGAAATTCTAACGATATAGGTCGGGGATTTCTTAATGGCATGGGCAAGGAGTAATGTTCCCGTCCATGATCACCACCGGTTTTTAGGTGTGGATTTCTTGTCTCATGAGGTTTTCAAAAGAGGCCGTTTTTCCACGATTTTGAACAGCGTTCTTTTGTACATGTCAACCCTATTATTTTAGGTGAATATATGTTTCGTGCCGTTTTTTTTCTTTGTGCGTTGATTAGCTCATTGAGTGGTTTTTGCGATCAGAATGCCACTTATTCGTCTGCTGTAACAGCGGGTGATTTCATCTATGTGTCGGGACAATTACCGGTTGATCCGTCGACGGGGACTTTGATCGAAGGGGACATTCAAACTCTCACTAACCAAGTTATTAATAATATGGAGCACTTGCTCAAGGTCAAAGGGGTTACATTAAAGCAGGTGATAAAAACACAGGTATACCTGACAGATATTCGAGATTATGATGCAATGAACGCTGCTTACGGACAACGGTTTAATTTCCAATATCCGCCGGCAAGAGATGTCGTAGCAGTCTCAGATCTGCCTTTCAATGCGCGACTTGAAATATCATGCATTGCCTATAAGAACAGAAATTAATGTCGATCGCCCTTTTCATCTGAAAAGGGCTTTCTTGGACAAATCCGTTTCAACTCGACTTTGCCCCTTTTTGGATATAAAGCCCCCGCGAACAAATAGACGAGCAGGCGAGCCCAAAAAGGTGCAAAGTCGAGTTAAAGGCTCTTACTCCATAAAATCTCCGTAGGTCCACCGTCAAAGAAGATTAGAGCTTGCATAGAATCCACGTGAAAAACTAAATTTCTTTTTCTAGGTTTCATGAAAGTTTTTTGATGTTAGCGCTTTTTGCTCAGCTTCAAAAAAATCCCTGAAACACTGAAAAGCAGGTAATTAGTGATGTTCAATGGCCTGATCAGGAAAAAATGTGGAGCAGCTCTTTCACTTATTGCTACACAGCATCTACAGGATCGAATTCCCATTCCTCATTTCCCGCCACTGAACTCTCATCCCCTGATCAACGGTTAAGAAGAGCGGATCAGTTGTTGCCGGGATGACGATTGAACAACAATAACTAACTTTAAAGAAGAGAGGTGAGATATGTGTAAACGAATCAGGATGAGATGGGGTGCATTCCTCCTGCTTTCCTTGGTGATGTTATTATCCAAGAGAGCCGATGCCCACGAACTATCAAGCAACGATGCTCAACCTAAAAAGTATTGTTTTTCGATCTGTTCGTTGATTTCGAACGAAGAAAAATACCTGAAAGAATGGATCGAATACCACAGAATGGTTGGAGTAGACCATTTCTATTTGTACAACAATGGAAGCCGTGACCGTACAAAAGACGTGTTGGGACCTTATATCAAAGAGGGGCTGGTCACATTGGTCAATTGGCCTAATCGGCTGCCAGCAAGTATGGAAGATGATGCCTTGTGGGCATTGACAGTTCAATTGCCCGCATTTGAAAATGCGGCTAAGTATCTGGCAATAAAGGACTCGAAATGGCTTGCTGTTGTCGAAGTCGATGAGTTTATCGTCCCTGTTAATGCACGGACGATCCCCGAAGTTTTGGCAAATTGCGATGAATTTCCCGGGATTCAAGTCACTTCAGACTATTTTGATGCTTCTCGAGACAATCAAGTCCCCAAACGAAACCTTGTGATCCAAACTGTGGAATTAACAAGCGCTCCGGAGCAAAGAATTGAAAGAAGTGTCGAAAAGATCATCCTGAGACCGGAACGTTACACTTCATTCACTTGGCCTCCCTATAAATGCAATTTCAGAAATAACGAGCCTGCGCAAAAAATCAGCAAAGGGCAATTGCGCATCAACAAGTATGTCAATCGATCCCGAGGAGCTTTGAACTTTGCCAAAATCAAAGATAAGATCCGCCTTGATAACCGGCAGATATCCCATGATGAACTTCATATGGTGCTCGAGGTTGGATATGAAGTGGAAGATCAGGAACGGGCAATATTTCGCTTTGTTCCAGAATTGCTGAAGAAGATGGGTTTTGAAAGCGGGGCGATTTGACATGTTGAGCGAGCTCTACTGAAAACTGTAGACTGACCCTTAACCAAGAAAGGAGTAGATTATGTTCAGACTATGTTTATTATTATCCCTTTTTTTCGCAACGAATGCGGCTTTTTCTAAAGAAAAGGCGGCTTATTCTTTAGCGGTAAACGCAGCGGATTTTATCTTTGTATCAGGACAGGTTCCCGTTGATCCGTCAACAGGAGAATTGATCCAGGGGGATATTGAAACACTGACTAATCAAGTCATTGATAACTTGCAGCATGTTCTTCGACTGAATGGCGCTGATTTAAATCAGGTCGTTAGCACAGTTGTCTATCTTACAGATATTCGAGATTATGATGCAGTGAATCAGGTTTATCAACAGAGGTTCAACTTTCAATTTCCTCCGGCTCGCGATGTAATCGCCGTTTCAGATCTATTGTATAATGCACGGATTGAAATTTCTTGCATTGCCTATAAGAAAAGACACTAAGCCGATTTTTTTATTTTCCCTAATAAGAAGCCCGTTTCAGATGAGACGGGCTTTTTTGATGGAATTTGCCTGATCAAATATAAAACAGGCGGCAATAAGGCCATCAGATTTTCGCTGATTTATTTTTAACTTTTACATTTGCGGGTCTAAGTTCAGCGCTTTCTTAGCAAAGCTTTGAAAAGTGTCCTCTAGTTCAATTTTTAGCAGTCCGGAACAGTTGAATCCAGTCGGGCTGCCTAAAATGCCCTTTCCACTCCAGCATTGTTGTTTAGTCAAATAAACAGACTGAGACCGTTCCATAATTCAGCGATCAAGAAAAAAACAGGACAAGTTGATGAGATTTCGATTTTGAGCGAGCCCGCATATGCGGGACGCCCCATAGAGGGCGAGTGAAAATCGAAAGAGCGCAAAATGAATGTTTTTTCGATCGATCAATTATGCAACGGTCTCAGACTAAGAAATTATAAAAACATTCTGCTGTCCAAGCTAGAAAAGATCATCTTCCTATCTTGTTAACGTCTGAGATAAGTATTAGCTTCGCATAATGGTGAATTGTTCGAAGAAGGTGTTCCTGACTATTGTTGATGAGGCGAAGGGGAAGGGGTCTAAAAGAAGCGTGGCCTCAGACGCATTTTATACACAGGAACTGTGCAAAAAAATTGTCTGGGCCAAGCTATTGTTTTACTTCTTAGGGAAATGTGACAGTGACAACTTCGCTTTCTGTGTTAGCGTTGTCTACAGCTGAGACGCCATACGTCACGGCTCCATTTTGCACTTGGTTATTATCGATGTAAGAGAGGGTCCCTGAATCGACAAAGCTCAGGATCTCATTGCCTCGATAAACGATATAGCCTGCCAGGTTTGGATCTGTGCTGGCGCTCCATGTGATCGTATTGAAGTACTCGCTGAATACTCCAAACTGATTGACATTCTGGGTAACGGCGGGACTCGAAGGAGGGATGACAAGGGTGCCGCTTCCTGTGGATGTTTGAAGGAGGTTGTTCGATCCATCGAAGCTGAGCCACGCTGTTGCTCCATTCGTGTCAGTTCCTCCTGTAATGACAGCAGCGATTTCTGGAAAAGCGTTTGAAGTTCCCATGGAAATCGTAACGGGGCTTGTCCACCCGCCTGCATTGGTTCCTCCAATGTGAGACTCTCTTGTCTGAATCACCGCAGATGATGTTCCTGGATCAAAGGTCATATAAACCACGAACAGGTCGCCAATAGGGCTTACAGCCATATCGATTGAATAGGAGTATAAGCTTGCCGCCAGGGTAAATGGGGAAGTCCATTGTCCAAAAGTATCTCTTTGGGTTGCTTCAACTCGGAAAGAAGCTCCATCAAGGGAGTTTGACCAAGCAGCTACAGGCAAGCCTGTATTGCTGTAGAGAACTTGTAATGCCAGGTTTGCTGGATTTTCTTGGCCGGAACTTGACAGAGCGATAGGGGAGCTCCAGGCTAAAGCTGTGGCTGAATAAGACACCGCTTGAACTTGGACGCTCGAATAGATCGATCCGGAAAGATTGTAAGTAAACCATACCGCTGTGGCATTACCGTTGGGATCTACTGCAATTTGAGGAAGCACACTGTTTGTGTCCGCATTGGAAATGGTTGCAGCTGCAGACCAGGAGCCTGCAATAGCTTTGCTTGAAGCAAAAATATTTTGGATCAGGGAGACGCCATTTTGTGCATGCCATACAGCAAAAACAGTGCCATCATCTCCTATCGCCACTTGGGGAGAATCGGCGCCTGATGCTGAAAGGGTGTCAGCTGCTGACCAGCTTCCTCCGAACAGATGTGTCGAAGATTTGATCAATCCGCCTTCCACCCATACTGCAACGAGGTCTCCATTGGACCGCACCGCGATCTGAGGAGCGGAGGAGCTTGATGCCGAGAGGCTTGTTGCGCTGCTCCAGGAGCCGCCAAAAGGCTTGTTTGCAGTCTTTACCGCACCGCCTTCCACCCAAACAGCTGTAGCGTTTCCGCTTGGATCGACAACGAGCTGAGGGGAAGTTGCGCTGGCGCCTGATAGGGTTGCGAGTGTGTCCCATGGGTTGTTCAGGGGTTTTGATCTGGAAACAACCAGTCCGTTTTCAAGCCATGCCGCAACGACATTACCACTTGTATCCATCCCGATATGGGGCTCAGATGCATCGACGCCTCCAGAGGAGATCGTTGTAGGAGGGGAAGACCAGGAGTCGATTTCATTACTCATCAAGTGCGCCGAAACGCATAGACATAACGCTGACAATATTCTTTTCATGAGAACCACCTTAGTTGTGGATTGATCAACATGATTTTCGCCTCAGCAAAAAGGAGAAAATCTCCATAAGCTTTACCGCTTATAAGAGGAACAATAAAATCAAAGTAGACTTTTTTTGAAAAGAAATAGTTTTATCTAAAACCGATATCTTACGGGAAAGATTTTTCTCTCGAAAAAACAGAGTCATTACTTAGTAAAACTCCCTAATTTCGGTTTCAGTTTCGTATCCAGTTTTGCGCTAACTTAATGTTCGGCTTTTTTATATTTCGACGAATAATTGAAAAAAAATTTTAATTTTTTATTTACTTTTGTTTTTTAAAAGTTTATGGCTAAGAAAAGAACAAGGTCTCTGTTTTCTTGGAGGAGGGGGTTCATATTCGAAAGAATAGATTAAGCCTACTAGCTGTTACTGCGGTTTTAGCAATATATGCATACCAGATCCAGGGTAAGCAAGGGCCTGCTTCATACTTAAAAACCAAGAGCAAGGCCCAGGTCAGACGGTGGCCTCCACAGTCGATCGGCAGCGGCGCTGCTGCCCACACTGCGCGAGCAAAGGAAGTCTTGCAGGGTTCGAACGGTTATAACTCTGAAAGGTGGAATAAAAAACCGATCCCCAAACGTGTGACGGCGTTCGGCGTTGTCGGGAACGGCATAGGGTATGATGGAGGCTACACCGGCCTCGATGTGATGTTCGCTCCTGAATATCCGGCATTTGCCGTTATGCCTTTCATAGAGGCGCAGGGGATATTTATCTTTGAGAACCAGTGGGCTGCCAATTTAGGGGTCGGCGGAAGGTCTCTATCAGACAAGATCCCTGCGATGGTTGGTTTCAACGCATTTTATAGCTTTCGCGAAGGGGACCAAGGCTCGTATCATCAGCTAGGCCTTGGAGGGGAACTGATCGGTAGACGATGGGAGCTCAATGCAAATGCCTATATCCCTCTCGGAAAGACCCATCATACTCGAAAATGTGTCTGGGATGATTATATCGGCGATTTTAAAGCGGTCCGAAGGAAAAAGGAAAGGAGTTTGTTCGGGGGGAATGCCGCATTGAGCGTTCTAGCCGTCAAGGCAGGAGATTTCATGCTGTATGCATCGGGCGGGCCCTATTTTCTAACCGGGAAATCGGCTCATCCGCAAGTGTGGGGAGGGCAGGTTGCCATTCAACCTCAGTATGGCGATTATTTTGCCTTGTCGTTCATCGTGAGCAGCGACAACTTCTGGGGGACTTTGTATCAAGGGGGATTCGTTATTTCCCTGCCTTTATACCAATTCACCAAGCTTAGAAAACCTCGCGTGGTGACAAACCGCCAAATTTATCAGCCTGTCAAGAGGATGATACCGATCATTCCTCTGGAAGAGCGCTGCTGCTGGAAGTCCAACTTCTAAAGAAGCACTCTAAAATCTCCATATTAAGTGACCTTGAGATCGTTACCCATCAAAGTTGATGGATGCAACGGTCTTTTCTTGGGAATATTAGCATTGTTGCGTATGATGACCAGCTATTCCAATTTTCCTTAAGGTAATCATATGGCCCATGCAGTTTCAGGAACTAGCTCTTCCAACGAACCTTCTTTAGTTTTTTCTCCCCCTCCATCTCCTGCTAAAAAGGCAGAGGAAAAAGCCTTGCCGCGGACGCCGCCAAGACAGGGTGCGTTAGCAAGCCTCTTCGACAGTCCGGCTCATGTGAAAAGCCCCATGAAATACCATTATTATGATCAGCTGCCCCTTGCCAAAAGAAGGGACTTAAGAGGATTTCCAAAAAAGGCACAGCACTCGATCGCTCCTGATTCTGCCGAGAAGCAGGTGAGGGTCATCCAGCGCAACTACGACGAGATTCGTAAGATAAGAAAACTAAAATTGGAAGAAGCGGACGTCAGTTACACGAGATTGTTTGACGAAGAGGACCCGGATGCGGAGATTGTTGTTCTTTCAAAAATGGAGGTCCAGGTCAAGCAGGATGGAAGGGAGCGTACTTTTGGGATACATGAGACGGTCACCAAAGAGCAGAAGAAGCAGTATCGGCTCTACCCTAAGGAAGGGACCGGGATTGTTCGCGCTTCAGGACCTGAAGTCTTAGACCTTATCGAAGACTACAAACAGAAGCAGGCTGCGACCTCATTTCAAGAGTTTGTGATCGCCTCGGCCAAAGATGGTGAAAAGAGTTTGTAGCTAGGCTCAATTTACGGTTTTGGCTTCTTTCTCCAGCAAATCATTGTTGTGAGAGCTCCTCCGATTGTTAGGGCAATGCCGGAAAGCATCATGATTGTAACGGGTAGATCGTACTGGGAGACCTCTTCTTGGGCTTTTCCGCCAAAGAATTTGATCAGAGGGTTCCAGACGGAAGGATTATGATGGAAAAAATTTTCAAAATCTGTTTCAAAACCCTTAGCTCGAGCAATTTTGTTGAATGAATGGACTGCATAGCAGATCAAAAAAATCCCTACTGCCAATGCGATTAGACCAATGAGTTTCTTCTTGTTCACGTAGCCCCCGTTTACTTCTTTTTACTCGAACGGCAAAAGGTTGTAAAGGGTCCATTGCAACCGCTATTGGGATGTTGTTCCGAGCGCTGTTGAAATTCTAAGGATTTTTCAAAATAGGTTTACCTATCTAAGGAAATCAGGAAGAGGTGCTATCATTGCTGCTCCAATCTTTCTTTTTCTCTTTTTTGGGGGAGTTCTTATGTCTGTTTCCGCTGTCAAAAATTCTGTTTTCTTCCTGCTTCCACAGGGAAAGCCAAATCCTGAAATTGCCCGTCCGGAACAAGGAGAGGACACAAGAGAGCGCGTTGTCCAAAAAACTCCCAAAGGGCCGACCTGTTGGTACAATGCCCTTAAAATCCTTCGGGAACAGTATGGGCCCAAGGCCCCGTCGGTTTTTCTTAAGGCGAGGGTCTTAGAGAAGCTGATCTCCGAATATCGGAAGACGCTAAACAGTGCAAGAAAGGACTATTTGCGAGAAGAAGAATGCGCGCGTGCCCAACGGATTGATCCCGTTTTTAAAAGGCTGCTCCATGCGGTTTCTCCTGAGATGGCTTTGATCCAGTCTAAGATGATCGGGGAGAAAAGTCAGGGTCCCGTTAAGTTAGCAGAGCTCATGAAAGATTTCAGCGCTCAATCCACGTACGCCGATCTTGGCGATTTTGTGCACCACAGAAAGTTAAGCCGATTGATCGAGATCCATTCTTTGTATTTAAGAATCTTAAAGACAGACCCTGCTGTGGAGTTTGAAAAAGAGATGGCAATTCGGCCATGGCATACGTTGACGTACAAAGATCTCCCCGATGAATTCAAGGCGACTTTCCTGTCCACGCTTGCGATTCGGACGATCGCCAGAGATGTCTACCATATGAGCGAATCGAAATGGACCCCTTTTGAGAAGGTCGATGGGTTGATCGAGAAACTGACAGAGCGCGGGCCTATGTTTGTCTGCGGCCTGTTCGGACGCACTTTTTATAATGCTCCTCCTAAGGCAATGGAGAATAAGCTGCATGGAAAAACGATCTGGTATTGGCCGGTAGGTTCTGCTCTTCCGGATGATGGCGCGAGCCCTTCGCACAGCATCATTATTGTGGGGGCCAATAACGAAGGCAGCCGGGGAGGGGTGGTCTATTTTATCGATCCGTCCGATGGGAGCGATCCTAGCGACCCGGAACGGCAAAAAGTCTATGCGATGTCCTATCAGCGCCTAGCGGAAAAGGTCCATGATCTGTTCGGAGAGAGGTTCAGCAGTTTCCACCATACGCCCTTGATTCCCTATGCTCTTCACGGAGCGCTTCGTTTTAAGCCGGCATAAAATGAAGCGCTTGGATTATAGTCCAGGCGCTTCATGTGTTCAAAACAGCTGCGTTTTTGGAGGAAGGACCCTTTAATGGAAGTCATGGAACCATATCGTAGGAATTTCAAAAAGGTGTCCAGTTGAGATCTTGTGGTTGTCTCCACCTTCCCAAAGCTGGTTGTTCAACATCATTTTGAACTCAAAATTGTCAAACGGTTCTGTGGAGTCGTAGATCCACAGGTTGCCTTCTTTGCGCATTTCGATTGCCTCGCCCCAATGCCGCATGCTCGGACCTGTGCCGCGAATGTAGAGCTTGTCTCCCTCATTCCCCTGATATTTGACCGCAATCCGGGCTGTGACGGTAGAACTTGGGGCGTCAAGCGCGCTAAAGAGTCTTTTCCATGCAGGAGCTGTCAGAGGGATTGAGCTTGATTGAGCGTCCGGCTCCCACTCTGAAGGAGTATTGTCTATAAGGTGGCTTCCAACTGTATCTTTTGGAGCAATGCCAAATAGGCTCGGATACAGAGCTTCCTGAACCGGCTCAGGCGTCGGCATCATGGATGGGGGAGCGCTGCTTGCAAGGGAAGGGGTTTCCACTGTTGGAGACGGTGCGCTTGGCGGTAGCTTAACAGAAGAAAAATCGATCGGCTGACGCTGCAAGGAAAACGTTTCCTTAAGTGAAGAAGAGGTTTGTTTGACAAGTTGCGAGATGGCCGACTTGGTATTTTGCGCTCCTGCCGCAACGGAGTTGAGTCCTTTAGTGATGATCTTGTCAGATGTGGCGATCACTTGTCCTAAAACAGTCAGGGGGCGCTCGCTTGGGTCCAATTGCGGCAGGCTAAAGAGGCCGTTGCCTGTCGCAATCGAGAAAAGGATGGTTTTTTGCTGCTCGTTGCATGAGCTGAGGTTGTTGACAAAGGCCTTAAACATGTGGTAGCGGACGGCGACTTCGACCAGTTCCTGCGGGATAGGCATGATAGAGGCTTGGCATATTTCTGCGATCAGCTGTTCGCATGCAGCTTTAGATTGCTCATCGAGCTTCAGAATTTTCGGTAAAAGGACAAGCGTTGTGACATGCTTGTTAATTTCCTGATGCAGAGGATGCTCTAATCCTGACCGCGGCTTAAACGTTTTTTCTCCGGCATTGAAAAGCGAACAGATCTGATTGTATTCCGGCTCGGAAAGGATTTGCCTTTTTGGCATTTTATATGCGATCCGATCGTCGATCCCGCACATGATCATTCTAGGAGTGGCCGGTCTGACCGCGCTTTCTTTTCCTTCGGAGCGGAAAGCGAGATGAGGGGAAGTTTGTTGTTGCGCTAGCCCTTTTAACATGGGGCTTTGAAATTCAAAACTGGATGGGGTAGATGGAACAGGCGATTGTTCCGGCTGTTGCGGCATCAGTGCTTTGAACAGAGCGCTTTGAAATCCATCGCTGCTTGGAGTAGAAGGCGCAGGTGTTATGGCGGGCATTTGGGAAGTCGGTTGTGCAGGAGGGGTGAACGGGGACCTTGTTGTCATCGCAGCAGAAGTGGACTGGATCGTTGTTGTCAGGGGATGGGGTTCTCGAGAAAATCCGGGAACGGGGGTAGAAGGAACGGAAGGGAGGGACCGTCTTAGAGGAGCTAATGAGTCGAATGGCTCAAAATCCTCTCCAAGCAGGGCTTCGAGCTGTTCATTAGTAGGAACTTCTCCAACGTTGTAGGTGTTATATATTCCAGTCATGTTATTTCCTTATTTAATATTATTAAAATAGTAAAATCGCTTTAATCATTATAGCATAAATTATGTCTTATTTCAATTAAAGAAAGTGTTATGTAATTAAATAAAGTAAGTCGGAGGAGTTGGACGACAAGAAAAATTTTTAATTAAACGCTATGACCGAAGGCCTGGATCAGCCTAGTCTTTCAAGAATTAATTTGGCTTCATTCTCGTCGATCAAGACGAATTGATGAATGCTCTCTTCGTAGCAGTAGACATCGGCCTGGGCGATGTCGAACCACCATCCGTGGATCCGCAGCTGCTTTTTTTCCAGCCTCTCTTGAATGAAAGGATAGCTCGCAACATGTTGCATTTGTTGGAGGACGTTGATTTGGGAGATCTGGTTCTCCTCGGAAAGAGCGGGATTGATGGAGGAGCCTTGCCTGACTTTGCGCAATGACGTTTCTCCATGTTTCAGCCATGAGTCCAGATTTGGGCAGCATTGCTTGTCGACCCCTTGCGCAAGAGCTTTCATCGCTCCGCATTCCGAGTGGCCGCAGATGATGATATTGGAAACGTTTAGAGTATGTACCGAAAATTCGATGACAGCCGAGGCGCTATTGTCTTTCGAAGGATCTGTTGCCGGAGGGATGAGATTGCCGATATTACGGAGAACAAAGAGGTCGCCCGGGTTGGTCGACGCAAAGAGGTTGGGCACAACCCGACTGTCGGAGCAAGCGATGAAGAGGGCATCGGGCTTTTGGCCTAACGCCAGCTTTGCGAACATCTCGCGGCACTCTTGCGTGAGGTTCTTCCGGAAATCGACAATTCCTTGAATCAGCTTCTGCATGTTCCTCTTGATAGGGATGGGTCATTTAAAGGCGAGCGCTCAATTTTTTAATATTTGCTTGTTGCCAAATATCGAAAGAGCCTCAACCAGAACTGCAACAAGTATATAGAAAATTGCTTTGAAAATACAGAAAAAAAGACTAAAAACACCTCCCTGGACCATGTTTAAAAATATTATTTTAAAGCGCCCGGTCGGCTTGAAGGATTCCTGCTAGGGATTTTAATGGACGTAAGGTATTCTTTACCTATTTGGAGGAGGATGACCATGACCTCAACGATTGAAATTTCCCCGGGCATTACAACGCCGATTGCGGACAAATTTAAGGGAGTCCTTCTCGACGCTTATGGCGTGTTTTGGGGCGGCAATGATTCGGGCCTGCTTCCAGGCGCTGCAGAGATTATGGAAAAATTAGTCGGCGCCGGCAAGATCGTTGGCGTCCTTTCGAACACGACCCAGATGGCCTCCAAAGAGATCAGCAAATTGCACAAACATGGCATTGTCCATGGCAAGCATTTTCATTTTTTCGTGTCGTCCGGAGAAGTGGCAAGGGATGTGTTTTTAAATAGAAAACTCCCTTTTGAAACGCCTCGGAACAGATTTTATCTGTTTGGCGGCGCCCATCCGAGATTTTCTTCCCACGAAACAATTTTTCAAGGCTCAAGCTACAAAGAAACATCGAATATCGATGAGGCCGATTTCCTTTATCTTTCGATTCCCCACATCAACGGCATCGATCAAACAGATCCGGAACTCTTTCGTGAAGAAGTTCACAAGATCATCGGAAAAAAACTGCCGATGGTCTGTTCAAATCCGGACAGGTTTGCCCATGAAGGCAATCCTCCCGTGGCCGTTGTCAGACAGGGAAGCATTGCCGCGATCTATGAAGAGATCGGCGGGCAGGTGTTCTACATCGGCAAGCCTCATCCGATGGCCTACACGATGGCCTTGGCCCATTTTCACGCGCATCGGATTGTAGATCCTGCTGAAATCTTAATGGTAGGGGACACTCCCGAGACCGATGTCCGAGGCGCCCGCCTAACGGGCATGGCCTCCGCGCTTGTCATTCGCACGGGGATCATGGCCGATCGAATTGCGCGCCATGGCCTTGAAAATTGCGTAAAAGGGCTGGCTCCCCACGATTATCCCAATTACTTCATAGAAAGGTTTGCAGATGGACTTCGCGCTTCATCCTAATCTAGAGAAAAAACTTTTCATCGCCGATTTGCCCCTATGCCGGATCCTTCTTGAGGACGACCGGCAATATCCCTGGCTTTTCCTCGTTCCTCGCTGTCCGGGAGTTTCTCGGATCATGGACCTGTCCCAGCACGATCAGATGCAACTGATCAAAGAGCTCGACTTTGTCCAAAAAATCATGTGGGAAGAGTTTCAGCCGGCGCAGCTCAATGTCGCGGCAATCGGCAACAAAACGCCTCAGCTCCACATCCATGTGATCGCGCGATTCGAGAATGATGCTGCTTGGCCGAACACGGTCTGGGACCATCCGGTCCGCGCGAAATATGATGAGGACTCGAAGAATTTAATCACTGCAAAGTTAAGGTCTTGCTTATCCAAAATGCAATTAGAAGAGGTCTCTTCATAAGGAATTTTTGCATTTAGCGGAATGCCGGAAAATCAGAATGTGTTGTCCCAATTTCACTCTTTGATTAAAACGTCCGCTGAATACTGATGGTAGGCAGGTATTTGTTCCGGTTTTGATTGCCAAATAGATTTTGTTGGACTGCAAATCCGAAACCTAGCTGAATAATCCAGTTTTTTGAAGAAGCCCATAAAGACGGAGTGAGGTAAATGACGTTTCCTCCGGAATTGGGGTCTTTTAGTCCTTTGACCTTGTCCTTCTCTTCAAAAGTGCCGTCCACTTCGGCCATCCATGCAATCATCCAATCTTTGGTGTTCGTGATATTTCTACCGATCCCAAATTGATAGAGGTATTGGTTGCCAGACTTTGTTCCGTGATGCGTCGTGGGGAACTCAGCTCCATAGGAAGTAAAGACAAACCAGTAGACTCCGGTATGGTTGTAGGTAGTCCCGATGAAGTACCCCACTGACCCGAATCCCGTAGGAGGGTTCTTGCTGCTTGAGCCGGTTGGGAAGGAAGCATTGGCTACGATGGTGACTTGATCGCTCGAACAGGGGGCGTTTCCTGAATAAACAGCGTATTCCAATTGTAAGACGATATCTTCAAGTCCGGAAGAGTGTGCGCTATTTTCTTTGTAACTTACGGCAAAAGGAACAGTGAACGTAGCGCAAAAGTCATCTGTGATCCCATAAGTCAAGCCGGCGCCTAAGTCGATCGCATGCTGACTCTTCCCTATGAAGTCATCAGCGTAGACAAATACTTGTGTTTGATTCTGATCGATAACGTTCTGCCCAAAGCTGATCAGAGGTCCCGGTTGCTGGGAAGAAGGAAGGGCTAGGTTCCCTGTATTGCAGGAAGGGCTCGCTTCATCTGCTCCATAGATTGAAAAGGATGAAATAGAAAAACATGCTGTTAATGCAAAGGTTAGGACAGCATTTCGATCTAAACCTATTCTCATGTCGTTGCATTCCCATTCAAATATTCTCTTAAAATGACCTTTCGATGGTAGCCGCAAGCAAGTACTTGTCCCGTTTTTGCCCTCCAAAGAGATTTTGTTGGATCGCAAATCCGAAACCCATTTGGAAAATCCAGTCTTTTGAAGAAGCGCTAAAGGAAGGAGTAAAATAAATGACATTCCCTCCTGAATCTGGATCGGTAGTTCCATGGACCTTGTCGCGCTCAGAAAACGTGCCGTCAAATTCTGCCACCCAGGCGAGCACCCAATCTTTTGTATTCGTGATGTTTCTGCCAAACCCAAACTGGTAGAGATATTCATTGCCAAATTTTGTGCCATGGTGGGCCGTGGGGAACTCAGCGCCATAAGAAGTAAAGGCTAACCAGTAAGGTCCCGTGTAACTGTAGGTGAGGCCGACAAAATATCCCACCGATCCGAACCCTGTTTCCGGTTCTTTATGGCTGGAACCCGTTGGAAACGAGGCATTGGCAACAATTGTGATCTCATTGCAGGAACATGCGGACTCCTTCGTAAAGACGGCGTATTCCAATTGCAAAATGATATCTTCAAGTCCAGAAGAGCGGGATCCCTCTTCTTTAAAACTTATCGCTACCGGCACTGAAAGCAATGCAGAAAAATCATCTGTGATCCCATAAATGATCCCTGTCTCCATTGAAAAGAAATGCTTATCTTTGCCGATGAGGTCGGTGCCATCTAAAAATACTTGCACTTGATTTTGGTCGAGGATGTTTTGCCCAAAGCTGATGAAAGCTCCAGGCTGCTGGGAGCCGGGAAGGGCAAAGTTCCCTATTGTACAAGGCGCTTGCTCGCAGCCTCTTCCGTGAAGTTGAACGGAATAAAGAGTAAAGACTGAAAATAGTAAACTCGTCCCTAGATGAATTCTGTTTGAGAAATTCCTGATCATCCCTTGTTCCATCTTAAATTACACAGACTCTGCAATGCAGAATCGTAATGGATGCCGGGATTTAATCACAAATAGTCTCAATAACCAGATTTTTGCATCTCATCTACAGCAGAATTTGTAATGCCATGAGCCTATCTGCAATCTATACCGAAACAACCTGATGAATCGGGAATTTGGCAAGGAGGCTCATCAAAACCGGTCCTTCAGGTTGTTTCGGTATACAGTGAACGATCCTAGGACGGCTATTTTCGCTTTGTTTTTGTTAATTTGTTATACAACCAGGCCAATAGAAAAAAGCCGATGCCCGCATCAAAGAACCCATAGACCAGCCCAAGCAGGCTTCCAAAACCTGATATGGTATAGCCGGGATAGATTCCCCCCATGATGTTCAGAAACTCTTTTGCATAACCGGTATACATCGAAAGAATTGTGGTCACAAACATGCATAATCCCCAAATGATTCCTCCGGCAATTCCAAGCTCTTTCGCCTTCAACATAAAACCCTCCTTTTAAGGTTGATATTAATTTTGTAGATATGACAATTAATAAAATAAAAGAAGAATTATGTTTATTGTGGCAATATATTTAACGGGAATTAATGAAAATAGCTCCTTTATCATCGGATGAGATCGGAAAGATGAACGCCTATTGGCGCGCAGCTAACTATTTGGGGGTAGGGCAGATCTACCTTTATGACAACCCTCTTTTAAAAAGACCGTTGAATATTGAGGACATCAAGCCGAGGCTGCTGGGCCATTGGGGAACGACTCCGGGTTTGAACTTCCTTTACCTTCATTTGAACAGGCTCATCAAAAAGAACGATCTGAACATGATCTTCGTCACAGGCCCAGGGCACGGCGCTCCGGGAATCGTTGCGAACACTTATCTTGAAGGCACCTACAGCGAGTTCTATCCGAACATTTCCCAGGATGAGCAAGGGATAAAAGATCTGTTTAAGCAGTTTTCCTTTCCGGGGGGGATCCCGAGCCACGCGGCTCCGGAAACGCCGGGATCGATCAGCGAGGGAGGGGAACTTGGCTATTCTCTGGCCCATGCCTATGGAGCTGTCTTTGACAATCCTGAACTGATTGCAGCCTGCGTTGTCGGAGATGGGGAAGCGGAAACAGGAGCGCTTGCCGCAAGCTGGCATTCCAATAAGTTCCTAAATCCTGAGAGAGACGGCGCGGTCCTTCCTATTCTTCATCTTAATGGGTACAAGATCGCGGAGCCAACGATCTTGGCGCGGATCGAAAATGATGAGCTGGAGAAGCTTTTTTGCGGTTACGGCTATAAGCCTTATTTTGTCGAAGGGGACGAGCCCGATGCGATGCATCAGCTCTTAGCTAAAACTTTAGATACTGTTTTTGCCGAGATCAAACAGATCCAGGAAGAGGCCCGTACAAAAGGTTTTAGCAAACGCCCCATTTGGCCCATGGTCGTTTTCCGCACGCCGAAAGGATGGACATGCCCTAAAATTGTGGACGGGCTGCAGATTGAGGGAACGTGGAGGGCACACCAAGTGCCCCTGACAGGATTTACAGAAAATCCGGCGCATATCAAGATCCTCGAAGAGTGGATGAAAAGCTATAAACCGGAAGAGCTTTTTGATCATCGTGGGAAGCTCATCGCGGAAATCGCTGAACTTGCCCCGTCAGGCCAAAGACGAATGGGAGCTAACCCTCATGCCAATGGTGGCCTATTGCTGCGAGATCTCAAAATGCCCAATTTTCGAAACTATGCTGTTGCAGTGGAGAGGCCGGGGGAAACGCGAGCAGAAGCGACTCGGGTGATGGGGACTTTCTTGCGGGATGTGATGAAGTTGAATTGGGAGGAAAAGAACTTCCGTATTTTCGGTCCTGACGAGACAGCCTCAAACCGCTTGACGGCCCTGTTCGATATCACGTCCCGGGCATCAACGGCAAAGATCCTCCCGTCAGACGACCATGTGTCCCCTGACGGCAGAGTGATGGAGGTATTGAGCGAACATCTATGCGAAGGGTGGCTTGAAGGGTATCTTCTGACAGGAAGGCATGGTTTGTTTTCCTGCTATGAGGCCTTTATCCATATCGTCGATTCCATGTTCAACCAACATGCGAAATGGTTGAAGGTCTGCCGCAAGATCCCGTGGCGGCGCCCGATCGCCTCGCTAAACTATCTGCTGACTTCCCATGTGTGGCGGCAAGACCATAATGGGTTCAGCCATCAGGATCCCGGCTTTATCGACCACATCATGAACAAAAAAGCGGATGTCATCCGGATCTATCTTCCTCCCGATGCCAACACTCTTCTTTCCGTTACAGACCATTGCTTGCGAAGCCGCAACTACATCAATTTGATCGTATCAGGGAAGCAGCCTGAGCTCCAATGGCTCGATATGGAGTCCGCCGTTAAACATTGTTCCGCCGGACTTGGAATCTGGAAGTGGGCAAGCAATGACGAGGGAGGAGAGCCTGATGTCGTGATGGCATGCGCCGGAGATGTTCCTACGCTGGAAACGCTTGCGGCCGTCGAGATGTTGCGCCAGCACTTCCCTACTCTTAAAGTCCGTGTGGTCAATGTCGTTGATTTGATGGCCCTGCAGCCGCAAAGCGAACACCCTCATGGGTTAAGCGATAAAGATTACAACGATATCTTTCCCAAAAATAAACAGGTGATCTTTGCCTTCCATGGCTATCCCTCCGTCATCCATCGCTTAACTTATCGGAGGACGAATTATCCCTACATGCATGTGCGCGGGTACAAAGAAGAGGGAACGACGACTACGCCGTTCGATATGGTCGTCATGAACGATCTCGACCGTTTCCATCTCGTCGGCGATGTCATCGACCGGCTACCCCAATTGGCCCCGCAGGCAGCCTATGCAAAGCAGTTCCTGAGGGAAAAATTGTTGGAGCATAAAGAGTATGTCCAAAAATACGGGATCGACATGCCCGAGATCCGGAATTGGAAATGGAGTTTGGGAAAAAAATGAACATTTTTATCCTGAACCGCGGCTCCAGCAGCATCAAGTGCTATTTGTACCGATTCGAAAACGCTCCGGAAACTACTACGCAAGCCATTTGGGAAGCGATCGTTCAGTGGAAAAATAACTTTGAAGAGCCGACGGTTTCCATAAAGGATGCGCAAGGGAACGAGCTCTCCGAGCGGATCAAAGAAAACAATGCTTCCGCATCCCTCAAACGAGTTTTGGAATTTTTAGTCAAAGGGGAAACGGCAGCCTTACAGTCCCTGGACGAGATCGATGCCGTGGGCCACCGGATCGTGCATGGGGGGAATTTTTTTTCTGAAAGTGTCCTCATTACGCCTGACGTCAAAGAGAAAATCCGTCAGCTAGCCGAGCTGGCCCCCTTGCATAATTTGCCCGAGCTTGAAGGAATTGAGACCCTCGAAAAACTCCTGCCGAAGAAGCCTCAAATCGCTGTGTTTGATACGGCTTTCCATCATACGCTGCCTCAAGAGGCCCATGTTTACCCTGGGCCCTACGGTTGGTATGAGGACGGGATCCGGCGCTACGGCTTTCACGGGATCAGTTTCCAATACTGCGCACAGCGCGCAGAGGAAATACTGAACGGCAAAGGAAATAATCTGAGGACTGTGATCTGCCATTTAGGGTCAGGGGCCTCCCTTTGTGCTGTCAAGGAAGGCAAGAGCATAGACACCACCATGGGATTTACACCTTTGGAAGGGCTGATGATGGACACGCGCTCCGGAACGATCGATCCTGGGATCATCCTCCATTTTTTGGAAAAAAAGAAGAAGAGCGCCGATGCGATTGCAAACGAGCTTTATAAAGGATCCGGCCTATTGGGACTTTCGGGGACCTCCAGCGATATGCGCGATATTATAGAAATGAACTTAGAAGGAAACGCGAGGGCAAAGCTTGCCTTCGATGTCTATTTGCATCGATTAAATGCCATGATCGGATCGATGGTCGCCTCCCTTCAAGGGATCGACCTGCTCATTTTTACAGCCGGGATTGGAGAAAACGCATCTCTTCTTAGAAAACGGGTTTGCGAAGCCTTTTCTTTTTTAGGCGTCAAGCTCGATTTCGAACAAAATGAACGCAATCCTCGAGAAGATTGCGTTCTCTCCGCTTCCGATTCAAAAGTCCAAGTTCTTTTGATCCATACGCAGGAAGCATTTGAAATAGCCCGAGAGTGTTGGAAAATATTATGACAAGCAATGACCCTTATCGGATCAGTTCCGACGATGCGAAAAATAGCGATATCGACTCTTTGTACAAGCGCTTGCACAGCTCCCAAGAAGGCTTAAGCTCATCGGAAGCGAAGAGACGCCTTGAAGCGTGCGGGCCGAATAGCATCGAGGAGAAAAAAGAATCGCTCCTTGTCAAGGTTTTCCACTATTTTTGGGGCCCGATCCCTTGGATGATCGAGATTGCTGCCATTTTATCCCTGATTGTCGGGCACTGGGCCGATTTTTATATTATCCTCGCCTTGCTTCTGGCTAATGGACTTGTCGATTTTTGGGAGGAGTTTCAAGCGGGAAATGCGATTGAAGCTTTGAAGAAAAATCTGGCGCCGAAATCCCTTGTGCAGCGGGATGGAAAATGGCAAGAGATGGACGCCGCCTTGATCGTTCCCGGAGATGTGATCCGTTTAAGATTGGGAAACATCATTCCAGCCGATGCCAAGCTTGTGGAAGGCGAATATCTTACAGTAGACCAGTCGACCTTGACCGGAGAATCGCTGCCTGTCACGAAAAAAACCAATGACCTGGTCTTTTCAGGGTCTGTTGCAAAACAAGGGGAGATGATCGCTCTCGTGACTTCTACGGGAGAGCGCACTTTTTTTGGAAAGACGACCAAGCTGGTCGAAAAGGCCAAGCCTGTGTCCCATTTTCAAATGGCTGTTCTGCAAATTGGCGATTATCTTATCTACCTCAGCTTAGCGCTTGCATGCATTCTTATCATCGTTCAGCTGAGCAGGCACACCCCATTTCTTGATCTCATCCAGTTCGTCCTTATTTTGATCATCGCTTCGATCCCTGTGGCCATGCCTGCCGTCCTCTCTGTGACAATGGCGCTCGGAGCGCTTAAGCTCTCGAAGTTGAAAGCTGTTGTCACGAAGCTCGAGTCGATCGAAGAGATAGCCGGGATCGATGTGCTCTGCTGCGATAAGACGGGGACCCTCACGCAGAACCTCTTGACGCTTGGAGAGCCTGTCGTTTTTAATGGCAGCGATCCGCAAACCCCGGTCATCTATGCAGCATTGGCCTCAAAAGAGGAAAACCAAGACCCGATCGATCTAGCAATTCTAAAGGGGGTAAAAAATCCTGCGGCGCTGACAGGCTATGTCCAGGAGAAGTTCACACCTTTTGATCCCGTTAGAAAAAGGACGGACGCCATAGTCCGCGATCCGGAACAGAAGACCATTTACGTGACGAAGGGGGCCCCTCAAGTCGTGATGGCGCTTTGTCATTTAGAGGCGGGATTGGAAAAACAGATCAACGAAACGATTGAACGATTCGCAAAAAAAGGACACCGCACCTTGGGGGTAGCCCGTTCATCAGACGGAAAAATCTGGGAGTTCCTAGGGCTTTTGCCTTTATTTGATCCGCTCCGTATTGATTCGATCGAGATGGTCAAGCACGCTCAAGAGAACGGCATAAGAATAAAGATGCTGACAGGGGACAATATCTCCATTGCCAAAGAGATTGCCCATCAACTTCAGATCGGGGACAATATCTCGATTGCCGATCAGCTCATTGCAAAGAAAGAGGACTTCACATCGAAAGAGGTCATTGAAAAAATAGAAGGCAGCAACGGTTTTGCCCAAGTTTTTCCTGAACATAAGTATGAGATTGTCAAAGCCCTGCAAGACTGCAAGCACATCGTCGGGATGACGGGGGACGGAGTGAACGATTCTCCCGCATTAAAACAGGCGGAAGTGGGAATCGCTGTCAGCGGCGCAACCGACGCCGCTCGCGCAGCAGCATCTTTAGTGCTGCTGGCACCCGGCCTTTCCGTGATCATCAAGGCAATCGAAGAGTCGAGGCGCATTTTTGAACGGATGAACAGCTACTCGATCTACCGGATTACCGAGACCATCCGGATCATGCTTTTTATGGTCACTTCGATCCTTGCCTTCAATTTCTATCCGGTCACGGCGATCATGATCATTTTGCTCGCCTTGATGAACGATCTGCCGATCTTGGCCATCGCTTATGACAACACCGTGGTCGAAAAACGACCTGTACGCTGGCAAATGAAAAGAGTCCTTACGATTGCTACAGTGTTGGGATGTATCGGCATCATTTCAACATTTATCCTGTTAATCTTTGTAAAAGACTACCTTCAATTGAGCTTAGGCCAGATCCAGTCCTTTATTTTTCTAAAGCTGTCGGTGGCCGGCCATCAAACCTTATTTGTCACGCGCACAAAAGATCCTTTCTATTCTAAGCCCTATCCAGCCCCCGTCTTATTGATCGCCATCCTGTCGACCCAGCTGGTCGCTGCCCTTTTGGTTGGATTCGGGATTTTTGTGACAGCGATCCCTTGGAGCTACATTCTATTGATCTGGATCTATACGCTCGTTTGGATGTTCATTGCCGACCGAGTCAAGATCCTCCTCTATCGGCACTTGGACTTTACGACCTCCTATCATCAAAAGTTCCTGAAAACAATCAAAGAGTCCTTTCATTACCGTCATTTCAAAAGGTAACGGGAAAAAGGATTTCCCCTGATTTCATCGCATTTCCTCATCGACATATTCAAGCCGTTTTGTCGATGCAGTCCGTGACAACTTGCTGCCTTCAATCAATCTGAATAAGTTGGTTTGAAATGATGACGTAACAACAATTAACCAAATCGGTTAGCGGATTCTGAATCGTTGGTTTTTTAAATGAATAATTCGAACTTGCGGGTAATTATCGTTTGATCCATATTTGATGAACCAATTTTCACTTATGAAGAAATTGTAACAACAGATTCGCAAAACTGGATGAGATAAGAGTCTGTCCACAAACAAGGCTATTTAAGTTTTTGAGATTCTTTTTGATGAGATTTCATAAGGCTTTAGTCGTTCGGACGACGAGGCTGTGGACACACGAGAAGGTTCAGTGAACCTTCGCAGTGGGGAACAGGTGAAGCGGCCTTGGCCGCGAACTGGTCTGATTAACACATGGATGAGAAGTGCGATATGAAAGATCGCAAAAAGAATCCAAAAACCAAAAGCAAGGTTTGTGAACAGACTCTAAGTCTAGTCTTTACTGATAGGTTATAGCGACGCGCGATCATTCTATGACATTTTTTACGGAGGAATCAAATGAGCGATATCGATTGGATCGATCTTCCCGATGACAACTACCTGGCCGTTCTAGGGTACGAGACGCAAAATACCATTGCCCTCGATGCATTGATCAGGGAATATAACAAGATCCCCAAAGACCAAATCCCCACTCTTTCCTGCCGAATCAAGAAGCTCAATAAGATCATCGCTTTGGTCCAAGATTGGACCGACAATCGGCTGGAAGCGATCGATAAAAAGAAACATCTGCTATGGATCTCCGAAATCGCCTCTAGGAAGAAAAATTATTTGACCGAGCTCCTAACTATTTATGAGAACAACCTTCATGGCGAAGAAGAGCAGCAGGCCTACCATACCGATATCTCTTCGCTGAAGGATCCCGCCAAAGCTGCCGTCATCCTCAATAACCACCGCTTCTTCTCGCTAAAGATGCGGGAGTACTGGGGCGATTTTTGGATTGAGACGCTTGACCCTTGCCACAGACGGGTAACCCCCTTTTTAGACCAATGGAAAGAACTTAAAAAACTCAATCCGGAGATTCCCCACTTCTTCTTGTGGCTGGAGACCCAGCATATTCCCAAGTACGTTCCTCGAGTCACATACCTCAAAGGCGAAGAGCTGGAAAAGAGAAGGCTCATCATCAAAGACGGCCTTTTTTGGGAAAAGACCGATTCCGAATGAGCGTTGGCGCACTTTAATGTCCCTTCTAAGCGTTACCTGTTTTCCATCGATTTGACGGGAGAAATTTATGCTGCGGAAGAAGGGTTGGGCATTTCGCATTCCAGCTTCACCGGCGGAAGACCGGTGTTGGGCGCAGGCCTTCTCCAGATCGACCAAGGGCAGCTAACGTCGCTTGCTTTAGAGAGCGGCCACTATATGCCCTCAATGGAAATAGGCCATCAGATCTTGAAGATCTTTGAAGAAAAAGGTGCTCTTCTGCCTAGCAATCTAGAGGTTGTGTTCTTCTACGATCGGAACAAATACAAGGCCGAGCTTGCGGCCAGTCCGCTCCCATCCCTGGAGCAATTTAAGGAAATTCTCGAATCGGCCTATGCCCTCAAATTAAGAGGTTGTCATGAATCAAACGCAGTCTAAAGCCCTAGCGAACCCATTCACGAATCCCGATCACTATCGGAGATTGATGCTTAAGCATGACCTGGTGACCTATAATACTCAGGAGTATGCAGGGAAATCGTTCATGTGCGTCTTCTTCACCCGCTTTTGCGGCGTTGGGTGCCCCTTTTGCTTTTTTAAGTCGGCGCCGGCAAGAAATGAGATCACTGTGGCCGATCAGTTCAATGAAGAAGGGATCGACCGGTTTATCGAATTTTGCAACCAGGCCAATTTAGGCTACATCCTGATATCCGGCGGGGGAGAGCCGCTAACGCAAAAACGGGCTGTTCTTCGGACGATTGCTGAAGTGGAGACGAACCGGATCGTTCTGGTGACCAGCGGCAATTGGGCCATGAACAAAGAGGCTGCCCGCCGCTATTTAGCTGAGATCGATGCCGCGATGAAAGCAAGAAAAAACCCTTGCAAGGTCACGGTCAGAGTGAGCGTGAGCGCGGGACATGCAATCAAGCTGGGGACGACGCCTGCCTTCAACTTGATCCAATTGTTCGAAAGCGAATATCCCAATCATCCCTATTTGAAGTTCCAGATCCACGGTTTTGAAAATGATCCGATGTTCCAAAAGGTGTTGGACCTCTTCCCCGGACACCAACTGGAATACAATAGAGGCCAAAGGGCTTCCGACGATGAAGCGGTGATCAAAGTGATCCCTCAAAAGATCTACGTGAAACTGCCTTCCGGCTACGGGTTCGTCACGGGCATTTCTAAGATTTTCGGATCGGACCTAAGGCCGAACCTCCATGAGATCGAGCGGCTGCATGGCACGATTAAAACCTTTGAAAGGGACCTTGAAGAATCGGAAGACAACAACTCGGCCGTCCTTTTCAATACGAATGGGGACAAAGGCTTGGACTGGTCGTTGAACTATAACGGCAACATCTGCTTGTGGCAGAACCAAGTGAACGACAATCAATGGAACATCTATGAAGATAGCTTCCCGAAAGTCCTCAACGAGACATTCCGCGATCCGATCACTCTATCCTATATTGAGAACGGGTGCAAGTACCGGGAAAGGATCGTTGCAGAGGTCTCTCCCCGCGCGGTCTTGCGGCTTAAGTCCATCAGCTTAAGGGACTTTTCTGGAACAGTGGTCTTTGAAGAAGAAAAGACCCGTTTGTACTACGCGATACGGGCGCTGCAGGACTATTTCAAGGCCGGCAGGATCGTTAATGATGAGTTCGATAAGCTTCCCGAGGAGCTTAAAGATCTTATCATGGGCAGCGCCGAAATGGCAAAAGAGCTCTACCACGCTGCCGAATACACGATCGTCGACCAATACAAGCGAAAGCAGTTCGATAGCGTTGCATGGCGCGACCTGCTCGAGCTGATCCGATTGGGACATTACGATTTGACCCCGGAGCAAGTCCAAGAGGCGCTCGATTATTACAATGCGAGGACCGAGTTGAAAACATATCAGACGATCGATGAGGTCGAGCATGAAAAGGGGGAAGCTGTCCAAATACGGCTGACACGTCGATTGATGTACATGAAACCGTCTGCGTTCGAGCTCCAAAAACCGCAACTGGTAGCAACTCCATGAAAAATAATTTTCAAGAGATCGCCAAATCGATCCGCAGCAACGCCAAACATGTCCTCGAGTCAAAAAAGATCGAGTCGATGATCAAAGAGATCGGAGAACTTTTTTACACGGGAAGCTACGCCCTGGACTTGATGACCTGGAACGACATCGACATGCAGGTTGTCGTTAGGGAAGGGACCGATCCTAAAGAGGCGTTCTGCAGCCTCTTTGATCGAATAGCCAAAGATCCCGGCTTTATCGAAGCGCAGATGATCCATTTCCAAGGCAATTATAAACCTAAGATGCCCCGCGGCCTCTACCTGGGAATAAAAATGGACTGCCCCGATCTAGGAGGGATTTGGAAATTGGACCTTTGGTCCTTGGCCAAGCCCGATTTCGAAAAAAATCGGACATTGATCGAAACGTTAAAAGGGAAGCTCGATCCGCAAGTCAGAGACCTTATCCTCGAGCTCAAGCATGAGATGATGTCCGGCAGCGAGCGGGTCCCGCAGATGGGGAGCCATTTCTTGTACCAAGCGATCCTCCTTGAAGGGATTCGGGACAAGCAAGCATTGTATCAGTACTTTGCCAGTCAGGGAGTGTCCATAAAGAAATGATCGCCGAGTCTTCGATGAAAGACCTTTTAAATGAAAATCAAATGCTCGAGGAACGGATCCTCGAACATGGGGACGAAGTTTCCCTCGAGCTTTTTTCAGAATGGAGGGCAAACCGGCAAAAAATGGGAGAGCATCTGGCCGATGCTGCATTTTGCGCCATCGCCAGCCGATATGATGCATACATTCTCTCCAATCCGGTCAATCCCTCCTCGTATGCCCATTTTACCCGTCCCGATGTCCAGAGTAAAACGTTTACCATCCAGTCGCGCACGCTAAGAGAGGGGATCCGCAGCGGGTTTCTCGAATCGGAAGCGGGGATGAGGCCTCTTGATTTTTGGATTCAAGGCCAAAGGTTTTACGCTTTGGAAAGGAGAGGCAAGGAGATCCTCGCGAAGGACCCGGCCGCCTCAGATATCCCTCTTACAGCTTCTTGCTATGAAGACAGCTCGCTCATCGTATCCGATATTGACCTCGTCTCGATCTTCTTGCGGAATAATTCCGATGCAGTCCTCTTTGATCCGACCTACGGGGAGCTGACAGCGGAAGAACTGGAGATGGTCCTGGACCTGAACCGGTATTTCCAAGAGCTTGTTTCCAAATATTTCGAATTTGCAGCCCCTTCTTCCTTTCGGCTTATCGCTCATGGCGCCTCCAACCGTTTCTCTAAAGCCAAAACGTCCTGGCTCGACCGTCCTATGAAACTTCATGGGCCGCAATCGTCCATTCAGTGGTTAAGGGGAATGGAGGAGTTTCTCGACTTTAACCGGAAGATGAAGAGCTTAGGCTACCATGTCCACCTCAACCCAAACTGGGAATTTTAGTGATTAGCTATGAAAACTTTATTTCTTTCACTCAGTTTAGCCATCAATGTCCTCTGCTGCGCAGCGAATGTCGATTGGATCGATATTCCACGGGCGGACTATCATGTGATCTTGGCCTCCGAAGAACCTGAGATCGAGCCTCTCGATCAATTGATCGCCTACTACCATTCTCTTGACAAAAGCTCCCTGAAGAGCCAATCGGACCGGATAGCGTATTTGGAGGCGATCAGCTGTTACCTGGAACAAATGGAGGCCCAAGAAAAATTTGCCGATCAGAGGCCGACCATCCTCCTATTGAACAAAACTGTTCAGAGTAAAAAAAACTATCTCGAACAGCTTTTGAAAATCCCGTCCGACGAGGAGATCGCATCCTATCATTTCGATGATTCTTCCCTATTGTCGGCCCATTTTGAACCGCTCTTTTTGAGAAACAACATCACATATTCGCTTAGAATGAAAGAGTTCTGGGGAAAATTTTGGCTCGAATCGATCGATCCCTGCCATCGCCGGCTAGCTAATTATTATCAGTTTTGGATCGATACCCGGCCTCCAAGAACAGACTATCAATCCTTTTTTCTATGGCTTGAATCCCAGCCGATCCCCAAAAACGTCCCTGTCGTCGATTATTATTCTGACGAGAAGCTTGAAGCATGCCGCATCGAAATATCGGACGGATATTTACGAAAATCGGATACCCATGAGCTTGTGAGCACTGATAAATCCAAGCGGAACCTATTTGTCATCGATTTATTGAAAGAGCTTTATCTGGAACCGTTCAAAGAGGGGGTCTGGCATACCAGTTTAAGCCGCGGCAAACCCATTTTGGGCGCAGGTCTTTTACAGAGCGAAGAGGGCGTGGTCAAAACGGTCGCCTTTGAATGCGGCCATTATCTGCCCTCCCTTGAACAAAGCTTTCAATCGCTGCAGGTTCTGCGCGAGAGGGGAGTCCGCTTTAAAAAACCATTCCAGGTGGTTTATTTTGAAAATAGAAATAAATATAAGATCCTGATATCAGAAAATGTTCTTGAAGATTACCAACAGTTTAATGATGCGATCCACGACCTGTCGAAAAGGAAATTGGTGTCCTCCAATGAATTTTAAATTCCTCCTGATTCTTGCCTTCTTTTCTCAAGTCCTGTGCGCCGATTCGTTCCGTCTGGTGACCTACAATATTTTGAGCGACGACTACGCCCATGGGAGCGAATACGATTATGTGGGCAAGGACCTCCTGGACTGGCAGAATCGGCGGAGCAAAATTGTGGAAAGAGTGAAAAATCTTGATCCCGACGTGATCTGTCTTCAAGAGGTGGACACCGACTCTTTCGAGTACTTTAAAGAGGCCTTCGAAGGCTTTGAAGGTTCATTTGCCAAAAAGGGGAGCTCATCTAAGGAAGGGATCGGAACTTTTTGCAAAAAAGACGTTTTTAAAGAAACAAGCCACAAAGCAGTGCTTTGCGAGGGGACATCAAACTGCGGGTGCGCAGCCGTCCAGCCAGCCCTCTTTACGAAGCTCATCCTCCACGATGATCAGTCCATCACGCTTGTCAATACGAAGATCAAATACAGCAAGGATCTCGTTCCCGGAGGCCCCATATGGAACCACGTTCAATGCATCCTCAAGTCCATTCCTAAGACTGCGGCGATTGTCGCTGGGGACTTCAATATGGAACCCGGCCATCCTTTCATGCAGGACTTTTACTCAGCCGGTCTTAACGATCGTTCCTCGACATATTCTTTCTATGAGGATGGGAACTTTCAACGGATCGACTACATCTTGACCACGGACGATCTCAAAAGCGTTCCCATTGAGAGCATCTCTTCGAACGGAGAAAAACCGATCCCGAACGAAGAGGAGCCCTCGGACCATTTACCCGTAGGAAGTGTGATCGCCTATGAATGACACCGTACAGGTTAGAAATCTGAAGAAAAATTTCAAAGTAGCAAAAAGCGGAAGCGGTTTTTTAACCAAGTTCAAACAATTCGTCATCCCTCAGCATGAGTCCCTTCCTGCCGTGGACGACATTTCTTTTGAGATACGACGGGGAGAAAAGGTCGCCTTCATCGGGCCTAACGGGGCGGGAAAATCCACCACTATCAAGCTATTGACAGGCATTTATCAGCCTTGCTCAGGTTCCGTGCGGATCTTTGACAAAGACCCTTACGTCGATCGGAAGAGCGTCGCCTATAAGATCGGAACGGTCTTTGGCCAGCGGAGCCAGCTGTGGTACCACCTTCCCGCCTACCATTCGTTCACGCTTTTGGCGACGATCTACGACATCGACCCCAAAAAATTTAAAGAGCGGCTCGACCACTTGATCGAGGTCTTTCAGCTTCGCCATTTTATCTCGAGGCCGGTCAAAGAGCTTTCTTTAGGCGAGAGGATGCGCTGCGAACTGGTTGCCAGCCTTTTGCACAATCCTGAGGTCCTATTTTTAGACGAGCCGACGATCGGCTTGGACATTATCTCCAAAGACGCCATTCGGCATCTCATCCAGCAGAGGGCGGAACTGGAGTCGACAACGATCTTTTTGACATCGCATGACATTGCCGATATCGAGAAAGTCTGCGACCGGATCATTCTGATCAATAAAGGCAAGATCGTTATCGACGACTCGGTCAAATCGATCAAGAAGCAGTACCTGAAGAACAAAGTGATCACGGTCAAATCGGAAAAGAAGATCGAATGGAAGTCCCATCCGGCCATATCTCCCATCCATGCGGCCGACAGCTTTTACAAGTTCGAAATCGATCTTTGCTTGATGAACCCGCAAGAAGCCGTCCAATATTTCGCGCAGAACTATCGGTTCACAGATATCGTGATCGAGGATCCGCCGCTAGAAGAAATCATTAAAGGGATCTACCAGTCTTGAAGAAATATCTGTTAATGATCTTCTACTCGCTTCTTCACAACGGGAAAAACCGGAAAGAGATCTTCATCCGATCCTCATTTTTCCTGGTCATCGTCTTTATTTTTTCCAAATTGTGGCAGGCGACCCAATTTTCCGAAGGGGGAAACTGGCAATCGATGATCTGGTATCTCTCCGTCACCGAGCTGATCGTTCTTTCGGTCCCATTCATCCAAATCGACATCGAGAACGATATCCGCAGCGGCGATGTGGCCTATCAACTGTTGAAACCGGTCCACTACCTCTGGCTCAAAATTTCAGACAGCATCGGGGCCTTTCTTTTCCGCTTTAGCGTGTTGATGCTTATCGCCATTCCTTTCTGCGCGTATTTGTCCGGTTACATCCCGCCTCCTGCCATCCTATTCCTGTCCTACTTGACCGCAGGGATTGCCGGCCTTGTGTTTATCCTGTTCCAAACGGCGATCGGGCTGCTCGCATTCAAGCTCCACGATGCAACTCCGATCTTTTGGGTCTGGCAGCGCTGCTCATTTTTGTTTGGCGGGCTGGTCATCCCATTGGACTTCTATCCTTCGTATTTAAAGACCGCCTCCTATTTTCTCCCGTTTGCCTCCCTGCTCTACGGTCCGGCGCGGCTTGTCCTCTCGTTCAATGCCGGGGACTTTTTAATTGTGTTAGGCGGGCTTCTGTTCTGGGGCATTGTCGCCGTGCTTCTAGCAAACGGTCTTTACATCCGTATGCTTAAATCACTTAAAATAAATGGTGGATGAGATGTCCGAGCTCAAGAACCTATGGGCGCATATCAAGATCAGCATTCAATCGACGGTCAGCTTAAGAGAGTCGTTCCTCATCCAGTCATTCTTCATGCTCCTTAGCAATCTAGTCTTCTTTTCATTCTGGTGGATCTATTTCAGCAACTTTAAATCGATCAAAGGCTGGACGCTGTCCGACATTGCCTGCCTTTACGGGATCGTGAACGGAGCTTATGGGATTTTTTCCGTGTTCTTCGGAGGAAGCCGTTACCTTGCGCGGATGATCTTTGAGGGGGATCTGGACATGCTGATCGTCAAACCGAAGAACCTCTTGCTTCAGATCATGGGATCTAAATCGGTCTCTTCGGGATGGGGCGATATTTTCAGTTCCGCTGTTTTCCTGGCCTTTTCAGGATATGCGACACTCACGAACTTGCCTTTATTAGCGCTGTTCATTTTGACGGCCTGTCTTGTGATCACCTCCTTTTCGATCGTGATGGGGAGCCTGGCGTTTTGGATCGGGGACTCCCATTCCCTTTCAAAACAACTGTTTGAGTTCCTCCTCACCTTCAGCAACTACCCCAAGTCCATTTACGTCGGGGCCGTTAAAGTCTTCCTTTTAACGATAGTTCCGTCCGGGTTCATCGGTTTTGTACCGATCGAAGCGATCAAGGACCAATCGATGATCGGCTCCCTTACCATCTTGGGGTTCACCTTCGCTTATGCTTATTGCGCCTATAAAATTTTCTACAGGGGGCTAAGGCGATATGCGTCGGGAACCAAGCCCGGCTTCAAAGTTTAACCTCTCCCGGCACCGTCCGGCATTCCCAAAATGACTACCTTTTCTTTGAGGATTTCCGGCTTTGTCTTTTCGAGGCCAACTGTTAAAAATCTCCTACTAACCGCATGAGCTTCCAACTCAATCACAAACCTCATTTTCAAATTATTTCAGCCTAAGTTTAACTCTGAATAATTAAACAAAAATCATCTCATTTACATAAACGTTGTAATTAAGTATAATAGACATAATTTTGAATAATTCCAAACGGAGTTTCAATGAAGAAAATAATTACAATTTTCGCGCTTTTGTTTTCACTGTCTGCAAATGCACAAATTGTGTTCCAAGATCCTCCTAAGAACTTCACACCCAGAATGGAAGTGTCGATTTGCTTCATTAAAGATGGCGATCGGGTCCTCTTCTTGAAAAGACAATATAACAAACCGGAAGGCAACACGTGGGGCATCCCCGGTGGAAAGCTGGACCCGGGTGAAACTGCGAAAAAAGCGGTCATCCGTGAGGTGTCTGAAGAAACGGGTATTGAGCTCGAGGGCAGCAAGGTGCGCTACTTTGGAAAAGTCTACGCTAAAAGCGAGACGAACCAAGTGATTTTGCACGTCTTTGAGACGACTCTGAAAGATCAGCCGGAAGTCACGATCAATCCTAAGGAGCACCAGGACTATCTATGGGTTACTTTAGATGAGTCGCTCAGCCTGCCTCTGATCCCGGGAGAAGAGGAGTGCATCGAATTATTTTACGGCTAAAAGGCCCCAATTCTCTCAGAAGAGAGCTCAAGAAATAAATAATAGGATGGTCGGGAATCCCGACCATCCTTTCTTTTTTAGATCGTCCTTAGAGGCTCGGCAATTTGATCTGCCGCAGCTTGATCTCATCGTAGGATAACTTTACATTCGGGGCCATCGCGAACACGATGATGGCGTACCTTGTCTTGTTCTGCTGCTTGACGGCGTGGGGAGTGGGATAAATAGGCACGTCCAGATGCTGCAAGGCAAGCCCGGGGATCAGCAGCAGGGAGCTCTTCGAATCATCTTTTTTGTACTGCCGGCATGGAGCGGAAAAGTCCTCCACGGCAATCGGGTCTTTGTATGGGGAGATCAAAAGGGATTCGCAATCCTCGCTTTCGCTGTTATCGAACAAAAACGACAACCCCGAAAAATCGAAGTGGGCGTTGCTCGCAGCAAGCTCCGAGGGATCGTATCGGACGACTTTGATCAGGGTCAATAGTTTCCCATCTTCCGTATACATGGCCTTTGAAAGGTCGACAGTCTGGTCGATCGAGTGGATGGCCTCTTCGAACTTAACTTTGCTGATCTTGGCAATTTCTTTTAAGGATTTAAATAGAGAGCCAAGTTCTTCCGACTCGGCAATGACTTCAGGATAGTTGCTATCGATGAAATCAAAATATTCTTCGGAAAAATGGAAATACTTCTTCTTGCTCTTCCCTGATTTCGTATCGTCGATATAACCGATAGGAGGGAAGCCGTAAAGGCTGTTTTCTAGAGATTTTGTGTATTCGCGATCGATCTTGTACAGCGTTTGCGCCCACTCGGGGTGTTGTTCAACGAAGTCGATGAGATCGTCGAACTCGGAGTAAACCTCTGCAAAATAATTTTGTCCGCACTGCTCATTGAGCATTTCATGGTATCCCTTTGATGTAAACTCATCGAGGATCGGCGATGCGTGCATTGAAAAAGAGCTTAGTGCAACTGTTAAAAAAGTACTTAATTTAATCATATTACCCAAAAATTTGTGGATGGGGTATTCTAACACACCATTTAACGGAGCGCAATGCGAATTCTTGTGGCAATCCTACTTTTACAGACCGGCGCACTCGCCTCTTCAGAAATCAGCGCGGCCTTTGATATCGGGACCGGCAAGATCAAGATGCAGGTCGCCAGGGTATCCGAGGGGCATTTCGAGCCTTTATATTGCAAGGCAGAGCAAATATCGCCTTCCAACGAACCTATCGTCGACCAGGAAGGGATGATCACCTGGGAAGGGCAGGAAAGGATTGTCTCGGTCCTCAAATCTCTCAAGGCCGCAGGCGAAGAGTACGGCCCTACGAAGTGCCAAGCGATTGCGACCGAACTGTTCAGAACGGCAAAAAACGGCCCTGAAGTTGCCGAAAACATATCAGCGCTGCTTGATGTGGAGATCAAGATCATATCCCCAGAAGAAGAGGGGATTTTAAGCTTTCTGACCATTGTTGAAGAGACGGGCCTTGATCCTGAAGAGATCGTCGTCTTGGACATCGGATCGGGAAGTTTTCAGATCACCTGCAAGCTGGAAGACCAGTTTCTTGTCTATGGTGCTCCCTATGGCAGAAACCCGACTTATGCGCTCGTTAAAAACAATGAGATTTCAGTCTTAAAGAGCGCTCTTGGCGGAATCGATCCTCGGATCATCAAAAAGATCCAGGACTGCAAAAACAGCGTCATTGGGATTGGCGCCCATCCAAAACACATCCTCAAGTCCAAGACCGACTACGACGAGAAGGACTTGGACGAGGCCCTTCTGGCAAATGCAGACGTTGACATCGACCACACCGATCTTCTGCTGGTTAAAACAATCATGGAATCTCTTTCGATCTCCCACATCAAGTACAAGTATGTCCGCGCAGGAAACACCAGCGGCATGTTTGCCCTTTCCAATCCTGCATCATCGACGCATGCCGTCAAATAAGAACTCTTTTAAAGCTTAGGTAATTCAATGAGTATTCATGGAAAAGTAGGAATCGTTACAGGCGGAGCCTCAGGGATAGGAAAAGAAATGACGACCTATTTGGCAGCGCAAGGTTGCAAGGTTGTCATTATGGATGTTCAAAAAGAGTCCGGATCCCGCTTGGCCCAGGATTTGACCGATCAAGGGCATGATGTGATCTTCTTGGAAGCCGATGTGTCCAAGGAAGAGGACCACATTCGTGTCATGAAAGAGCTGGTCAGCCGCCATGGAAAGATCGATTTTGCCTGCAACAATGCAGGAATCGAACAGAAGCCTACATCTTTGATCGATTTAGACGCTTCGACTTTTGACCGATTGATGCAGATCAATTTGAAAGGTGTATGGTTGGGAATGAAGCATCAGATACGACAGATGCTGAAGCACAAGAAAGGCTGCATCGTCAACACCGCTTCGATTGCCGGGATCAATGCAGTAAAGGACCTGGGCGGCTATAACGCCGTCAAAGCAGGCGTGATCATGTTGACCCGGACGGCCGCTTTGGAATATGCCCCCGAAGGGATTCGGGTCAATAGCATTTCCCCAGGGCTTATTGAAACGGAAATGGCGGTCAGGATGAAAGGAGAACACCCCGATTATTATCAAAAGAACTTTGTCGATGTGATCCCAATGAAACGGCCGGGATATCCGATCGAGATCGCCAAAGCGGTTGCTTTCCTCTGTTCCGATGGGGTCGATTTTATGACGGGGCACAATCTTGTGGTCGATGGAGGCTGGTGCGCCTAACAAACACAGTGAGCGCCATGCAGGCTGATTGACAGCTAATCTCTAATTTTTTTATAAAGTGGTTCGCATTTTCATCAGGACTTAAAGAAAAATGCATTATACGCGCATCTACAGTGATCTCCATGGAGACAGCCGATTTGAGGATGTCGAAATCTCATTAAGCGATAAGGGCTTGGTGGGCAAGCTTTCTGAAATCCACCCCGCTAAATGTGTCCAGTTCAGAGAAAACAAAGCTGATTACCATTGGGACTTCCATACGGCGCCCGACAGGCAGTTCGTGATTCTATTGGATGGTGAAATTGAGATAACGACCAGCCTGGGTGAAGTCAGGAATTTTAAAGGGGGGGATATTCTTTTAGTTGAAGACGTTTCCGGAAAAGGTCATAAGACAAGAAATATCAAACAACAACTCCGCAGATCAATTTTTATCAAATTATGAAAAAGCTGGTTACAGGACTTCATCACATTACAGCCTTGGCGTCCGGCGCCCAAAATAATATCGACTTTTATGCAGGCATCCTGGGCTTAAGGCTGGTCAAGAAGACGATCAACTTTGATGCCCCCGACGTCTATCATTTGTATTATGGCAATGAAAAGGGATCTCCCGGAACAATCATGACTTTTTTCCCATTTCCTGGGATTCCGCAGGGAAGAAAGGGGAAAGGGCAGCTGACGGTCACTTCGTTTTCTATCCCTGAAAACGCCATGGACTACTGGTTGAAACGGCTGGACAAGTTTAGCGTTTCTTACGAAGGGCCTCAGCAGCGTTTTGATGAACTGTTCATTTATTTCGAAGACCGCGACGGATTAGGTTTGGAACTGGTTGCTAATCGTCACGATGCAAGGCCGAGATTTTCTTACGGGAACATTCCCCTAGAGTTTGCCATCAAAGGATTTTATGGCATGACGCTTTCTGAGGAGTGTTATGAAAGGACAGCCGGCCTATTGGTTGGGCAATTGGACCATACGTTAATTGCCGAAAAGGGGAACCGTTTTCGCTATTCGGCCAGCGGCAAGCCGGGAGACTTTGTCGATGTGATTTGCAATCCCGAGTCATTAAAAGGACTGGCCGGATATGGGACCATTCATCACGTCGCCTTTGCTACAGCCAATGATGCGGCCCAGTTGGAAGCGCGTGAAAAACTCTTAAAGTTTGGCCTGAATGTGACTCCAGTCCTCGATAGGCAATACTTTCATTCGATCTATTTTAGAGAACCAGGGGGCGTGCTTTTTGAGATAGCAACGATTCCCCCGGGCTTTAGCGTTGATGAGCCTCTTGAGCATCTTGGCGAATCGCTTAAATTGTCTCCTTGGGAAGAATCACACAGAGCGCTCATCGAAAAGAAACTCTCTCCCGTTCAATTCGATGTCAAGAGGTATGGAGATTGAAGGCGATTTCAAAAGTACTGCATCAAGGCCCCTCAATTAACACAGCAAAAAAAGCATTGATTTTGCTTCATGGACGCGGGGGAACCGCTGACAATATGCTAAGCCTGGCGGATAGGCTTTGCAATAGTGATTTTTATATAGCGGTCCCTCAGGCGGTCCATAACACTTGGTATCCTTACAGCTTTATGGAAGAAGAGGAACGGAACGAGCCATATCTTTCCGCATCGGTCAATGGGATCAATGAACTGATTGCTCAAATCGCGCAATATATCCCCAAACAGAACATTTTCATTGCAGGTTTCTCGCAAGGAGCTTGCTTAGCTCTAGAAGTATCGGCAAGATTTGCGACAAAATATGGCGGGATCGTCGCTTTTACGGGAGGGCTTATCGGTAGCAAGATCGACGAAGGAAAATATCGAGGAGATTTCCAATCCACAAAAGTGTTTATCAGCAACGGAGACCAAGATCCTCATATCCCATTGGCAAGATCGGAGCAATCTAAAGAATTGATCGAGAAACGAGGAGGCGACGTCACTTTAAAAGTATATCCTGGAAGGCCCCATACCATCACCGAAGATGAATTGAAATTTGCGAGGGAAAGTATCTTTTCTCTCTAATCGTTCTTTTTCGGCTCCGGCCAATAATGCCTGTCAGAGCCTGCCCTTAAGCCATTGTTTTTGTTGGGAGATCTTCTCCAAAGCGTCCTTGTGGAAGGTGTTCAGCTTTTCATGATACTCGATCCAAAAGAAGAGCCTCAGGCAGGCAAAATCGACAAACTTCGGGATCAGGCTTATTTCTTTTTCATCGATCGGGAGGACCGTCCGATATCCCTCCAGAAGTATCTTTTGCCACACCTCCTCATCCTGGTGCTTGGCCGTATGGCCAAACCTTCCCGCCATCGAAAAGATCACGATGGCAAGGTCGAATGCAAACCAATGGTAGCAGCTGTCATCGAAGTCGATCACGCTGATCGTGCTGTCGTCGCCAATGAAGAGGTTGAGCGCGCCGAGGTCGGCATGGACAAGTCCATAGTTTTCCAAACTGCGGTCGAGCTGTTTCATCCAAGAAACGGCATCTTCCAGCCGCTTTCGAAGCGCAGACTGGTTCGAAGAGGCCGCAGCTGTCAGAGCATGACGAAGCCCCCGCTCCTCATACCATTCTTCCCGCTTGGCCCCTTGATGGGCCGCTTCGTAGCATTGGCTTGCCAAGTGCATTTTGCCGATCAAGGCCCCGAGAGTTTTTAAAAACTTCGGATCGGAAGCGATCTCTTTGCTCGGATGGACGCCGACAATTTCTGAAAAGACGACCGCCTCATAATGGTAAGAGCCTTCGGTGAGCGATAAAATTCGATTTCCATTTTTGTCCGGCAGCAGTCGAGGCACGTTTAAGCCGCATGTGGCAAGGTGTCCGATCCAGTTCAACTCGGCCTCGATCTCCGCCCGGGTCCTTCTCAGCGGCGTCGTGAGCCGCAGAAAAACCTTTCCTTTATCCGTTTCGCAGGCATAGACGATATTTTCCATTTTGCGGACAAATGTGAAATTGCGCAGTCCCCATGCTTCGGCACATCGGTTCAAGAGGGACTGGCTCGGTAATTGTTCAATAGGGGAATGCATAGCTGGCACACTTGATTTCAAGGGTTAACAATACGATGTGAAAATATTTTACGAAGATTTGAGCCAGCTTAAGGCAAGTTTAAAGCAAATGGCGCAGCTCCGCTTGAAACAAAGCAAACGTTAAAAAGGAGTCCCGGAGGGGGACTTGCCTCTTTTTGCCGCCGATGGATACTTCCATAAAGCCCTTGAGAAGGCCTTCCTTCAACTCCTCTTTCGTAAAAGAGATCACATCGGCAATGGCCTCTGAATAATCGGGATTGGATTTTTCTCTTCGGGTAATTTTTCCAATGAAAACCGGGACCACCGAAGAGAGGACGCCTGAGTCGGGAGCTACCTCTCCTAACAAGGTAAGGGTGGAAGGAATCATCCCTGTTTCTTCCTTTACCTCGCGAAGCGCTGCTTGTTTGATTGTCTCTTCAGGTTGGATGGCTCCTCGCGGAAGTTCGAGCTCCCAAGAGCGGGTTGCATGCCGGTAATTGAGGTTCAACACGATCTGGCCCGATGGTAAAATAGGCAGAACGGCGATGCCGGGATAGCCGCTTTTGAGCGCGCTTTTCCAGATGAGGCGGTCGTATGTACCGGGAACCCCTTTGGGAAAGTAGACAGCGTCGCGGAGCCAGACCCAATACTGGTCTTCGCCGACAACGCCTATCCTGCTGAACTTCTTGGCGTCTTCTGCTGAAAAGCCTTTTTGCAGCAGCCGGTCCTCCTGCACTTTTTGGACCTTGGAAATTTCTGACGGCTCGACGACAACCTCGATCTCTCCATCTCGATAGTTCCCATTAGGCTGTCCAAGCTGCTTCAAAAATGAAAAGTATTCTTCAAGAGGTTGGTCTGCAAAGGTCCCTTGGAAATACAATAAGCTCAATAGAAGGAATTTTTTCATGGGATCGGCCTGTTAATGGTGATCGGAGATTTTTAAAGCAAGTCAGGACTTTGATAAGGGAAAAATATACTCTTCCGCACTCAATCGTTCAAGCGATTCTTCTTAATGATCGCGTATTAGCAAATAGAATAGCCGCCTATTAAGAATGTCGGTAGACATAAAGAACCATTTTGCAATCCACTCAACTTAAGATAATTGCAGAAACAATCGCCAAACTTTCAGCAATCGTATATAGGAAGGGTAATGGATCTAAAAAAAGCGTCTGATGAAAAAGAGAGAAAAGACCATTTACACGATCGGCCATTCGAACCGGCCTCTAGAAGATTTGGTGAGCTTGCTTCAGGCCCACCAGATCGGAACGGTGATCGATATCCGATCGATCCCGAGGTCTCGGCATAACCCTCAATTTAATAAAGATAAACTGAAGCGGAGCCTGAAAAAGGAAAAGATCCGCTACGTCCACATTGAAAAACTTGGCGGGTTGCGCCATCCAAAGAAAAATTCATTAAATACCGGCTGGGAAAATGCTTCGTTCCGAGGTTTTGCAGACTATATGCAAACAGCCGATTTTAGAGAGGGCATTAAGGAGTTGATCGAACTTGCCAAGGCCGGCAGGTGCGCTCTGATGTGTGCGGAAGCAGTCCCGTGGCGCTGCCATCGGTCCCTGGTCGCAGATGCGCTTACAGTGAAAAAGTGGGAAGTGCGCCATATCCAAAGCAGAAAAACTGCGAAAAAGCACGAATTGACCGCTTTTCTCCGGATTAAGGGGAGGCGGTTGATTTACGCATAAGAAGAAGAGGACCATTGCCTCTGTGCGCAAACTTGATGCGAAGATCAGAGGTTTTAGCTGTCTTAAGTTGGATCAAAGCATTCTGCTGTCTCAATTGCGACCTACGATCGATCTGCTGCCTGTTTTGCCATCTTCGATGAGCCTCCTTTGGATAAGAAGGTCACTAAAATCGCATAGACGATGGGGATTACGCCAACGATAATAAAGGTCATATCCCCAATCATGCGGATCCATTCAAGCGTATGATAGGTGCCGCTCATCAAAAAAGCTTGCTCCCTTGCATGCCAATAACCATTTTGCATCGCATCCCACAATTGGAGTATTCCGGCTGGGAACAGATCGAGGGCGACCATGAGGGCCATTCCAATATTCAGTCCCCAAAAGCCCATTTTGATCGCAGATCTTGTCCGATTCCATAATGCTTCATCCTGCATTGCGCGCATGCAAAACATCGTGATCCCAAGCGCCAGCATCCCAAAGACACCGAACATGGCGGCATGCCCATGGTTGGGGGTTAAGCTTGTGCCCACTTCAAAGTAGGAAATGATGGGAAGATTGATGAGAAACCCAAATATTCCAGCTCCAACAAAATTCCATATGCCCACTGAAATCAAAAAGAAGACCGTCCACTTTTGTTTTTCTGCTAAATAGTGGCCGCATTTTTCACACTTGGACTGCGACACACGAATGAAATCCCGCGCTTCCATGGTTAAAAGCGTCAAAGGGACGACCTCCATGGCTGAAAAGCAAGCGGCAAGGGCCATGTTGACGTTAGTTTGTCCCGTAAAATACCAATGATGTCCAGTTCCGACAATGCCGCCGAGCAGGTATAAAATGGCATCTAAATAAATGATCCGAAGAGCGGTGATGGTCCTGATGATCCCCATTTGCACGGCGATGACTGCGACGAGGACTGTTGAAAAAACTTCAAAGAACCCTTCCACCCATAAATGGATAATCCAAAATCTCCAATTGTCAATGAGGGTAAAATGCGTTTCGTGGTTATAGAAGACGGCAGGAATATAAAAAATAGGGATAGTCGCAGCTGTGATAAAAAATAAAAGAGAAAGCTCACGCCTTGCCGGCATCTGAAAAGCGGGTTTCAAACTTTTAAACAGAAGAAAGAGCCAAAACATGAAACCCGCGATAAGCAAATACTGCCAAAAACGCCCCAAATCCAGGTACTCGGAACCTTGGTTGCCCAGCCAAAACCATAGTTCGCCTTGGAAGAAGTTTTTACTGCTTAAATATTCGCCGGTAAGACTTCCGGCAACGACGATCAATAGAGCGAAAAAAAGAAGATTGACGGACATTTTTTGCGATTTGGGCTCTTTTTGAGATAGCAGCGGAGCGATGAATAGACCTCCTGCAACCCAAGCTGTTGCCACCCAAAAGATGGCCAACTGAAGGTGCCATGTCCGCAGAAGATTAAAAGGAAGGTATTCCAAAAGAGGGAGTCCGTAGAAACTCGATTCGACGCGATAATGGGCCAAAGCTCCGCCGGCCAAGGTCTGCAAAAGAAAAAGCAAGGAAACTACGACAAAGTATTTTCCGACGGCTTTTTGGCTGTTCGTCAAAGGGGGCAAAGTCAAATGGGTCTCGCAAATATGCCGCCGTTTGACGCTTCCTCCCCAGCCCAGCCCAAACTTGCTAACGATAAAAAGCACAAGACCGGTCGCTCCAATGATAAAAACCAAGCTCACAGCGCTCCAAAGATAAGCGTCTGCACTTGGAAGGTTGCCGGCCAAAGGATCGTACGGGAAGTTGTTCGTATAGGTGAAATCTTTGCCGGGGCGGTTTGTGACAGCGGCCCATGCCGACCAGGCAAAGAAAGAGGTCAGCGCATTTAAATCCTTCTGATCAGAAATGTAATTTTTTGGCAGGCCGGGCGCTTCTCCCGATGTGAAGTAGTTGCTCCAATAGGAAAGGCTTTGTTCATAAGCGCTCGCTTCTTCAACCGAGAATGTCAAGTTGTCGGATTCAGGATCATAAGCATTGTGCTTTAATGTTTTAGAAACTTCCTCAGAAATGGAACCTTGTTCGAATTCTTGAAGTTCGTCATAGGGCTTGCCATAAATTTTGTGTGAGAGGAGCTGTTGCATGGCAAGGGTTTGCTCATGAAGATGGGACGCGCTATAATCGGGCCCCAAATAAGCTCCATGCCCCCATAAGGTCCCATGTTCCATGAGGTTGTTCTTTAGAAAGACCTCTTGCCCTTTCATAATGTCTTCTTTGGTAAACAGGACTTTTCCCGAAGGGTCTACTACCTGTTTTGGAATAGGAGGCGTGTTATCATAAGCTAGGCTTGTCACAAATCCTAAAAGGCAAAAGCCCACGATCATCACAGAAAACGTGATGACCCGCCAAATAGGGGAGAGTTTTTCATTGGGTTGAAGATCAAAAGACATTTTGCTCTATCCTATTGGGTTTCTCTCTTTCTTGGAAAAAAATGTTATGATACCAAAACAAGTGTTTTAAATTATAAATTTTACTCATTAGAGTCTATTAACAGACTTTCAATAAGGACATATGTATTCTTTAGCGTTCACACTACCTGCAATTTCGCCGTTTCGGCTCGATTTGACGGTTTGGGCCCTCAAAAGAAGAAGCAGAAACGTTGTCGATTCGTGGGAGAAAGGCCGCTATGTCCGTGTTTTGGACATAGAAAACACAGCTGTCAAAGTCGAAGTGGAGCAGAGAGCTGGAAAAAACGAAGTCTTCGTGGTTGCAAAAAGCTATCAGCGCATATCCGGCCTGAAGGCAAAAATTGCCCAAACGCTAAGTGCAATGTTGGGGCTTCAGGTGAATTTAGCTCCCTTTTACAAAATGGCAAAAAAAAACAGCGCTATCAATGAACTGGCTACCAAATTTAAAGGCATAAAACCGCCCCGTTTTCCGAATCTTTTTGAAACGTTGGCGAATGCTATCGCATTTCAGCAACTTTCTTTAGAGGCGGGGTTTTCTCTGATCAATAAACTGGCCATGAAGTACGGAAGATCCTTTAAGGAAAAAGAGGAGGTTTTCTTTTCGTTTCCCGAACCTAATCGAATTGCAAGATGCTCGATCAAGGATCTGACGGCCTTAGGCTTCAGCCGGCATAAAAGCGAGGCTCTGATTTTAATCGCTTCCGTTATGGCTAATGCAGATAAAGCTCTAAACGAGGAGTTTTTGCAAGGACTTCCTAATGAAGAGGCTGTCCGCTTGCTCTGTTGCTTGAAAGGGATAGGACGCTGGTCAGCCGAGTATACTTTGCTTCGCGGCCTTGGAAGAATAGAAGTTCTGCCAGGCGATGACGTTGGGCTTCATAGAAGCATCAAACCTCTTTTGAACTTAAGAAAAGATCCTGACTTTGAAAGGATTAAGAAAATTGAAAGAGAGTGGCATCCTTATGCTGGAATGATCTACTTCCATCTGCTTTTAAATAAGCTTTTCGATCAGGGGATGATTTAGGTCTCTTCGCAAGTGTGTAATCGCAATGTTGAAGGTTGGAAATCATTCCCAGCACTTAGCTGGGAATGATTTCACAAGCCGACAAGTCTTTAGAGAGAACTTCCTCGATGAGGCTGTTCCCTAGTTACTTTAGACAAGGACTGACAATCAAGTCTGGCAAGTAGGCTTCATCAGTTGGAAGCGTCGTGCCCGCGATTGGGCTGCTTCCAGGTTTCAGGAAGGCATCATAGCTGCCCATCGGTTGAAAGGGATTGAAATTGTAATGGAGCATGACCGCCCATGACGTTGAGGTCGTCGATGGGATGGGGTTGGCAAACCATCCGAACGGGATCGCATACCGCTTGCTGGAGTAGAGGAACGCCAGCTTGTCCGACGGCATCGGGATCAGCTTCGTGTAGTTGCTTGGGCGGACATTATCGTAGGCGGTCGTCGTTGGATATTGGTCTGTCCTCAAGGTCATCAGATGGGTGAACATGCTGTCATGATCTTTCTTCATGTCGGCCGCCATGGCCTTCGCTTGGGCCTGATGGGCAGGGTCTGTTACCTGGTTGTATTGGGTGATCATGCAGCGCAAAAAGTTAATGGCGCCAGCTGTCCATTCTGCTGAGATAATCCCTTTGTTATAATCTTTGCCTGGGCCATTGCCGTCCTGGTCGGAGTAACCAACGCCCCATAAGCTGTTGTCCGGGCCATAAAAGCCGCCCCAGCTCTTCACGCTTTTCCATAAATTGTAAGCAGTGCCAAAACCAAACCAGCTGTCGATGAGCGGTTGCCCTAGAACGGAAGCGCCCCATGTGCAGACATCGACCGCTTTGGGCTCTGTGGTAGGGACCCACGTTGGATTGTTGGGTTTGTTCGCAAGGCCGCCCTGCAGGAAAATGCCATTTGCGCTGTCCCACGCATACTTCTTAAAGAAGGCGAGGAGCCCTTCCGTCTGGTACCCTTGAACAGATACTCCGCCATTGATCATCACATCGATCTGTTTCAATGTATTTTGGATCGTGGTCTTCTGAGCAGCTGAGAGGTCTTGCTCATATTGCAGCTCTTCTTGAAGGGTCTGCTGCAGGACCAAAAGGCCGGCAAGTGTGGAAGCGTTGTTCTCTACTGACACTCCATAAGGGTCCACCGGCTGGTCGCCTTGATTGCCCAAGGACCCTTTGCATGCATAGTAAATGGCCCCGATCGGAGACTGCATGTTCGCAAACGCGACAAGCGCGTCAACGGCATTCTGCACCGCATCGGAGGAGAAAGAGACGTAATTTTGTTTCTGCGACTGGGCATTTAAGCGTTCCATTTGGATGGGGCCGATCAGAAATCCCCAAGCGTTCTCTCCCGTGATCGGTTTCCAGTCCAACCAGGTGATTTTACCGCGGGCATATTCTGGATTGCCGGAGGGCAGGTTATTGGCCGTAATGTTTGAAATATAAGAAGTGTCCATGAAAGGATCGACAGATAGCCAATTCCTTGTCACCATGCGGAAGAAATAGGCATTCCGGGGATTAGTAATGTCAGCTCCATTGTAGCCGAAGGTCCCATCCTGTTTCGTTGTTGCGCGATTGGCATTGGCAGTCGCCTGGTCCCCGTTTCCATCATAGCCAACGGTAAGCAGGTCTGTTTGATTTTCAGCAAGGCTGAACAGGCTTGTTTGCGAAGAGGCTTTTCCGTAAACGCCAAGAGCTATTTGCCAGCATGCCGCGTCATAAATATCGGTCCCGTAGTTCACATTCACGCGCTCGACTTGCAGGTTTGCCCCCGGAGAGTTGGGCAGCGGCGTTAATGTATAGGCATTCGGATCGTATTGATCGACGACCGTCATGTTGTTGCCGGGAAGCGCTCCCACATATAAGGCCCAATAGTCGGGAGTGGAAAAATAGCTTAGAGGGAGATTTTTACCGGACAAGTCGCCGCAAGTCCCGGCATAAAGGATCCCTGATTGGGTATTGGAATCGGAAAGAAATTTGATCGTTGCTTGAATTTGCTGATCTGTTTCTATCGGAGGAAAGTAATCTGCAAAGATCGTTGAGGTCATGATCAATGCTGCGAGGGTCAGTCTGGGTTTCGACATCTTCGTTCTCCTTCATTGTTGGTGGTTGATCAATGAAAAGTAAATTTTTTGTTAAGAGATTTCGATTAAATCAGAAGCCTTCAGACATTGCAACATCAAATGTTTTGGACAAATGTGAACTCGAAAAATCGACTGAAACTTTATGTTGGGATAGGTTCATGAATCATCAGGATGAGCAGACAGTTGAGCCAGCGCTTGAGCATCGAAACGCTCAGGAATGATTAACCTCTTCCTTCCATAGGTTTAAAAGGGTTTGCTCCTTTTCAGGATCTAATCCGATCCTCTCTTTTTTCCCTCTTCTTTCATCCCAATCTAATATGGCATTCAGGGTTTCAGAAAGAGGGCGAAACTTAAGTCCCGCTTGGACGGCTTTGTCCACATTCACATTCAAAAAGCCAGGCATGTTGCGCCGGGATGAAAGCCATAAAGGCAACTCTGTCCAGTCTTGGATGTTATGATTGATTAAAAAATCTTCGCTCGCCCATGTCAAATCAGATTGAGTGCCGCTCGCAGTTTGGCAAGCATGCAATAACTCTTCGAAAGTGAGGGGATCCGCGGGCCCCGTTGCATGATAGATGCCGGTCGCCCTCTGTTCGACCATAGCTACTATCCAATGCGCTAGGTCGCGAACGTCAATAAATTGTAGAAGCTGGGTTGGAGAGCCGGGAGCTAAAACTTCGCCGCCTTTCTTAATGCGGATAGGCCAATAGGAAAACCGATCGGTGGGATCGAGAGGACCTACAATCAAGCCGGGACGGATGATCAAGCAGCGATTGGCGAAGTAGTTTAAGGCAACTTGCTCACAGGCCGCTTTTAATGCGCCATAGGTCTTATCCGTGATCTCCTCATTGTCTTCATCATCCAACTTTGCCAGAGGATAGCTTTCATCGATCTTCTGTTCCTGGAAGTCCCGATAGACGCTGATCGAAGAGATAAAGGTATAATGTTTGGCGGAGGCAGCGAGGATTTCCGATGAATCTCTGACTACTCGGGGAAGATAGCCGGAAGTATCAATGACCGCATCCCAATTTCGCCCTTTAAGGGACTCAAGGTTGCCGTCCCTATCTCCGTGAAGCTGCTCAACCTGTGAAAGCTCGACCCTTTGGTTTCCCCTTGTGAATATGGTTACTTCGTGGCCATTTTGCTGCAATTCTTGAACGAGATGGGGCCCGAGAAAACTGGTGCCGCCAAGAATCAATACCTTCAACACCATTCCACCCATAGCCCCTCTCATTTGCAGTTTGTTAGTCGTTAAGTATTTCAGTCATTACGTGAGATTCGATCAACAGCTGTTTGACCCTTGGGATCCTTTGCTCGAGGTTGATTTTTTTGTCCCGGATCAGATAGGCGAATGGGAAAAAGCGATGCTCCTTTTCGATCCATCCGACAAACCAACTATGCTCTAGCGTTTTACCATCTTTTGCGATGTCAGAGCCGCTCCATCCTGTTTTCCCAAACAATTTCCATCCTTCAGCCAATTCCTCTTTGAATAAAAGCGCTTTTGTCATTTCAAAGGCATGGTTCGAGATAGGGAGCTTGCCTTGGACCATGTTTTGAATGAAGCCCACTTGCTCCTTTGGGGAGATTTTTAAGGAGGAGTTGATCCATGCAACGTTACCAGGCCCTGGCTCTGCTAATCCACCCGACATGTCCTTGTTCCCATATTCCATGGAGTCCAAATAGCTTTGAATTTTGTCCAATCCTAAGCGCAGGCTTAAGACCTTGGAATACCAGACGCAAGAGTACCTCATCCAAGATAGGGGTGATAAGGGAGTTCTCCATGATTCCAGCCAATCATCATAGCCGTCCTGAAAATCCCAGACCGGTGTGTTCTCATCCACCAAAACGCCCGCATCATATCCCATCAAGCTTAGAGTGATCTTAAATGAAGAGCAGGGGCTTATCCGTTCATTAATATGAGGGCCTTGCTCAAGCACGATTTCATCTGTTTCCCCATTGATCAGAAGGAAATTTTCTTCGATTGAAAAACCGGACACGCATGGGAAAATGAGTAGAAGGCTGGCAATGACTTTTGAAAATGGAAAATAGTTCATAAAAACCTCGTTGGACTGATTAGGAATGTTAATAATCGCAGTTTTGGATGAGCGCCATAGATCCTTATGGCGGTTGTCCAAAAATGGCGTTTAATAGGGTATGTTTGGGAAAAAAATCTGGGTTACACAGAGACCAGTTTGGTACAACCAAGCTTAAAATTCAGCAAAATTTGCTTTTTCCATAGAGGACTTGGAAGTTTTCAAGACAGACTAGTTGATCAAGGACCGGGTTGAATAATAGAGCATGGCCTGCAGATGCTCTTTTTGGGAAATCTCTGTTACATCAGCGACTTCTTGGGACAGCTTCTTGTCCTCTTCGCAGATCGCCAATGTTTTTTGAACCAAGTCTTCCGATTTAGCGACAAAGTTGACCTCATGGTCTGACGAAGTGACAAGGCTTTTATACCCAAAATTGCTGCTTCCGGCCAGAATCGCTTTATCATCGAACACAATAACCTTTTTGTGCAGGCCTTTCTTTTTCTGCGCATATAAGAAGACTTTAAGGTTTTGCCGATATTCCGGGGCCAGCTGGTTTGCAAATTTAACCCAGTTCCATTTGTTGTACGGGCCAAACGTTTTTTGGCCCATTGGACAGTTCTCCGTTTCTCCGCAGGTGATGATCTCTATCTGAACGCCCCTTTGCTCCACAGCCTCTTTAAGGGCTGCCATAATCTCATCGGTCGGACAAAAATACATGTGATTGAATACGATGCGCCTTTCTGCATTCCTGATCAGTTCTAGAGTCTTGGAGGAGAATTCGTTTGTTCCGGACAATTGCTCCGGACCTTGATAGAGAACTTGAAGGCTTCCTGCTTCCGACTCTTCGAAACCCGGGATTACTGGAGTATGCAAGCTGATAGAGCTTGGCATCGGCTCTCTCATGATCCGGTGGGTGACCGAATCTTTCCCGCTCGGCCTCTGCGCTTCATCTCCCGTGAATATAGGAAGCTCGGCAACTTGAGATGGGCTAAAAAAGGAAATATCCTTCCTGTGCTTGTAAGCAGCATTAAGGGCTTCCCATCGATATGCCATGCGGACCATCTCTAAAAACAACTGTCTTCCGCTGGAATATCCATCATTGCGGTCGCTGAAGACAAAGTCCATATCTCTAAAATTTCCGGGTACAAGCATGCCGATAAGGCCATCATCTGTAACACCCTTCGATTTGTCTTCCTTGAATTCGGAATGGACCTGATCGGCATGTTGAGGATAAAACTCTAAGGGATTTTCCAGGGCCGCAGCTTGTCTAATTAATTGAAGGTTAGAAGAGAGCTTCTCAAGAATAGGGGAGAACTCGACGCTGGAATAGTGGGGTGAATTTCTCAGCATCTGTTCAACTGCTTGGCACAAATCGAGGCACTCTTGATTTTTTTGTGCCGCAGCGCTTAAGTCGGGAATCGGCCTTTTCCATTCCTCCTTAAGGTCGGTAAGCCTTTCTTGAAGCTGCTCAAATCGGGCATTTTCTTCGGGAGACAGGATCTCGAAGATGTTATCGACACCGCTCATGTTAAAATTATCCTTAATGGCGCTTCCGCCCATGATGTAATAGCGGCCCCAATCGATTCCGATGTATTTAGTATGGTTCGTGCTCTTCTTGTATCCGTCTTCT